>DASZYM010000314.1:0-2542 GCA_035545355.1 Dongiaceae bacterium | reverse complement strand
GCGCGCTGGATCTCGGCGATGGAATGCGCGTCGAACGTCGCCGACGGACGGGGCGGCGTGTAGAACGGCGTCTGCGGATGCTGCGGAGGATGGTCGCTCATCGGCGGGCTTTCAATCAGTAGGAGTCGACATTGTCGACATGGAAATTGTAGAGCGAGCGCTTCGAGCCGAAGCGGCGGAAGCTCTTCGGGTCGGCGTCGATCTCGGCCTGCTTCAGCAGGCGCGCCAGCTTCTGGAGGTGATGCGGCGTCATCTTCTTCTCGATGCAATCGGCGCCGAGGCTCTCGACCGCGCCGCGGACATAGAGCTTCGCCTCGTAGATCGAATCGCCGAGATTGGCGCCGGCATCGCCGCAGACCACCAGGCTGCCCGACTGCGCCATGAAGGCGCTCATGGCACCGACCGAGCCCTTGACGACGATGTCGATGCCCTTCATCGAGATGCCGCAGCGGGTGCCGGCATCGCCCTCGATCACCAGCAACCCGCCCTGCCCGGTGGCGCCGGCGGCGGACGAGGCGGTGCCCTTCACCACGACCTCGCCGGACATCATGTTCTCGGCGACGCCGACGCCGCATTGGCCGTGGATCACCACCTTGGCCTTCTGGTTCATGCCGGCGCAGTAATAGCCGATATGGCCGTCGATATGGACTTCGATCGGCTGGGTGAGGCCGACGGCCAGCGCATGCTCGCCGTGCGGGTTGATCAGCTTCCAGAGCCGCTCGTTGGTTTCGGCGGGCAGGCCCTGGAGCCGCTGGTTGACCTCACGCAGCGGCGTCTTCTCGAGATCGATGACATTCATAATGGGATTACCGGAGCGCGGGTCAGTGCAGGGTCCAGGTGTAGACCTTGGCCGGCGCCGGCTCCCAGATCTTCGCCTTCTCGATATTGGGGAGATAAGCGAGGCTGCGGAACTCCGAGGCCATCGCCACCCAGTCGTCGTTCTCGGCCAGCACCGCCGGCTTGCAGGCGATGCCGTCGCGCAGGACCGCGAAGCCGTCCTTGGTGCCCATGGTGAAGGTGAAGAAGCCGTCGAGATCGCTGAGCCCGGCCTCCATCGCCTCCTTCAGCGACGCGCCTTCGGACAGGCGATAGGCGAAGTAGCGGGCCGCCACTTCCGAATCGTTGTCGGTTTCGAATTCCTGGCCCTGGCGCTTCAGCCACTTGCGGAGATTGTTGTGGTTGGAGAGCGAGCCGTTGTGCACCAGGCACATGTCGGGGGCCGGGGTGAAGGGATGCGAGTGCTCGGTGGTCACGGCGCTCTCGGTCGCCATGCGGGTATGGCCGATCGCATGGCTGCCTTCCATATCCGCGAGGCCATAGCGCGCGGCGACGTCGGCCGGCAGGCCCATGTCCTTATAGACCTCCATCAACTGGCCGTAGCCCATGATGCGGACTTCGGGATGGTTGGCGCGGATCCAGGGCAGCACCTTCGCCTCCGGCCCGTGCGCGACGAGGCGCGCATGATTGCCCTTCTGGTCGATGTCGGTCTCGAGGTCGAGCGCATCGGCCAGCGCTCCCGCAAGGCCGCGCCAATGATAATGGGGATCGGCGTTGAACAGGGTGATCTTGCACTGCCCCGCGGGCACGCCGCTGTGATAGACGGCGATGCCGGCGCTGTCCGGTCCGCGTTCGCTCATGCCGACCAGCATGGTCTCGACATGGCGGCCGAGTTCCGGCTGCAGAGCGGGGTTCTTCAGAAACAGTCCGACGATGCCGCACATGGCAATTCTCCCGAGCCCAGGTTCCGGCCGGATAGTAAAGCATTTGCCGGCCCGGGTTCAAGCGACAGGAAACAATTTTTCCTACCAGGAAAACCCCCGGCTTCGCGCTCCGCGCTACGCCGGGCACGCCGGCTTAAACGGGGGCTTGCCTCGCGTAGGTCCCGGCTTTTGCGGGGCCTGCCCCGCGTAGCCCTTGGGCGAAGCGGGGATCAGCCCCGCTCGTTGCGGGTATAGGTGATGACCGAGAGGAAGCGGATCGGCAGCTTCCGGAGCTGCTCCGGCCCGTGCGGCACGTCGGAATCGAAGAACAGGCTGTCCCCCGGCGTCAGCACATAGACCCGGTCGCCGTGCCGATAGCCGACCTCGCCCTCCAGCATGTAGATGAACTCGATGCCGTCATGCTGGAAGACCGGGAAGACGTCGGAATCCTTGGTGAGGGTGATGAGGTAGGGCTCGACCGCGAGGTTGCGGGAGAGCGAATGGCCGAGGAGCTGGTACTGGTGGCCGGCCCGGGTGCCGCGGCGCTCGATGGTCAGGCCCTGCCCCGCCTTCACATAGGTTGCGTCCTGCTCCTCCTCGAACTTCCGGAAGAAAGAGGTGACCGGAACCTGCAGCGCCTTGGAGAGCTCGCGCAGAGTCGCGAGCGAGGGCGAGGTCTGGCCGTTCTCGATCTTCGACAGCATGCCGGTCGACATGCCGGCCATCGCCGCGAGCTCGGCGACGGTCATGTTGAGCTTGCGGCGGAAGTCGCGCACCTCGCGGCCGATGGCGAGCTCGAGATCGTTGCGCCGCGAATCGACCGAGTGCGGATCCTGGAAGTC
>DASZYM010000313.1:0-2290 GCA_035545355.1 Dongiaceae bacterium | reverse complement strand
CCAGGCGGTGAGCGCGGCCGCGGAGTCCTCCTGCGAGAGAACGCGTCCGGTCAGCTTCTGCATCGCCGTCGCGCCGATCAGCTCGGCGGTCACGTTGTTGCTGAACTTCAGCAGCCCCTTGATGATCTCCGAAAGCGGCGGACTCTCGACCGTGCCGATGAGCTCGGCATTGGCCGGGACCGTGCCCGCGACCGGCCGCGGCAGCGGCACGCGGAGATCGCCGGCGATGCTGCGGAAGACCTCGGCCGTGTTGAGCGCCGGATTGCGCACCGGCAAGAAGATGGCGCCCTCCTCCGGCAGGGTCTCGGCCAGATCGGGCGCCGTCAGCCAGCGCTCGCCCGCCGATCCGCTCCCGGCATCGCCGGCATAGAGGAAGTTGGCGCCGGGCGGCGGCTCGCTCGACGCGGGAAGGAACGAGATCCAGTCCGCCGGCACGTTCATTCCATCGGCGACCGCGCGGGTCTTGAAGCTGAGCTTGCCGTCATCGCTGCGCAGCCAGTTGACCTGGATGCGGTTGAAGTCGAGATCGAGCGCGCCGAAGCCGGCATTGTAGACCGCCTGGATCGGCTGCTGGTCATCGACCTCCGGCGCGCCTTTCAGTGCGCTCGCATCATAGACGAAACCCTTCCAGCCGCTCTCGCCGGGCTTGAGCATCCGCGCGAGATCGCGGAGCTCGATATTGGTCAGCACCGGATCGCCGCCGCCCTGCAGGTAGATCGTATCGCCGGCACGGTAGAGCCTGGTCTGGAACTTGAAATCGGCGCCGAGGATCTGCTCCGCCGCATAGACCGTCGCCAGCTTCGCGACCGATGCGGGGATGAAGAGCTGATCCGCATTCCATTCCGCGACCGGCCGCACCTGGTCGAGATCGACCACGACGAAGCCGATATCCTCGGGTGCAAAGCCCGCCTTCTCGATCCTTTTCGCATCGGGACTGGGACTGGAACCGGTATCGGCCGCGGCCGGCGCGATCAGCAGCAGAACCAGCAATGCGCCGATCAACTTGTGCATGTTCAGGCGGCGTAGAGTCCGGCGCGGATCGCCTTGTGGCGGGTCAGCGCGTAGAGCGCGTCGATCATCGGCGTCGGCTGTCCCACCAGCTTGCCGAGCTCGGCGACGGCGCCGACCACCGCATCGAGCTCGACCGGGCGGCCGCGCTCGAAATCCTGCAGCATCGAGGTCTTGTGCTCGCCGACCGCGGCGGCGCCGTCGATGCGCTTATCGACCGCGAGCGGCATGGTGACGCCGAGCTTGTTGGCGATCGCCTCCGCTTCGGCCATCACGCCGCGCGCGGTGGCGCGGGTCATCGGGTCCTCGCAGATGCTCTTCAACGTGCCGCCGGTCAGCGCGCTGATCGGGTTGAAGGCGACGTTGCCCCAGAGCTTCACCCAGATCTCGGTGCGGATGTCGGTCTTGACCGGCGCCTTGAACCCGGCTTTCGCCAGCGCCTTGCTCAGCGCCAGCACGCGGTCGGAGCGCGCATTGTCGGGCTCGCCGAGGGAGAAGCGGTCGTTCTCCACATGGCGGATCTCGCCGGGCGCCGTCACTTCGGCCGCCGGATAGACGACACAGCCGATCACCCGCTCCGGCCCGATATGACGCCATTGCCGGTCGCCGGGATCGACCATCGGGATGCGCCGGTCCTGCAGCGCGCCTTCCAGCCCGTGGAAATACCACCAGGGCACGCCGTTGACCGCCATCACGACCGCGGTGTCCGGCCCGAGCAGCGGTTTCATCTGTTCGGCGATCGGCGCGACGCTGTGCGCCTTCAGGGCGACGATCACGTAATCCTGCGGCCCGGCCTCGGCGGGATTGTCGGTGGCCCGCGGCGTGACGGTGAAATCGCCGCTATGGCCGCTGACCTTCAGCCCCTTCTCGCGCATCGCGGCGAGATGCGGGCCGCGCGCGATCAGCGTCACCTCCTCGCCGATCCTCGCCAGATGCGCGCCGAGCAGCCCGCCGATCGCACCCGCGCCGTAAATGCAGAACTTCATTCAGCGCATCCGCTTACTCGGTCGCCCGGCGATCATCCGCCCAGCCCCAGCTTTGCCGCCAGGCCGATGCGCTGTAGCTTGCCGGTGGCGCCTTTCGGGATCTCCGCCATGAACAGGATCTTGCGCGGCACCTTGAAGTCCGCGAGCTTGCCGCCGACGAAGTCGCGGAGCTCCGGCTCGGTGGCGCTCTGCCCTTCCTTCAGCACGACGACGGCGGCGACATCCTCGCCGAGCTTGGGATGCGGCATGCCGAAGGTGACGACCTGCGCCACCGCCGGATGGTCCATCAGCGCCTC
>DASZYM010000312.1:0-5024 GCA_035545355.1 Dongiaceae bacterium | reverse complement strand
CGTCGAGGACACGCCGCCCGAGGAGTTCTTCACCGCCCCGCGCTCCGAGCGCAGCAAGGCGTTCCTGTCGCGCATCCTGCATTAGCCCTTTGCTGGCGACCGAGGGTCGCTCTCCCATCAACCCCACCTTACCGCCCAACTTGGGGCGGAGCACCGACATCGTGTTCTTGTCGGAACTATTCGTCACGCAAGGCAGCGAGTATTGCGAAGGCCTTCTCCCTCTCCTCGCCCCAAGTTGGGGCGAGTGCGAGTGGGGTTGATCTCTCCGCTACTCCGCCGTAGCCGCTCACTCCTTCAGCACCACCGCCCGGCACTGCACATGGCCGTTTGCCGGCAGCGTGCAGCCCGCGTCGACCGCGCGCATCCGCGCGACGCGGGCCGGCGCCAGATCGACCTGTCCCACCGTCGCCTGCAGGTCATTCGGGGCGTTGCAGAAGATGTTCTCGATCATCATCTTCCGCTGGCCGTCGTCGCGCTCGACATAGAGTGCGCCGTCCTTCGGCTGCTGCTGGATCTGGAAGCGCGCGGCCGCGCCCGGCGCGAGCACGCCGAGATCGCGATCGACCCAATGCCCGAACTGGATCCGGCATTGCATCGGCCTTGCGCCTTCATTGTGCAGAGCGACGGTGACCGCCGGGTCGCCGCCGGGCGGCGCGGCCGTGCAGCCCGCCAGGGCAAATCCAAGCGCAATGAACAATGCGGCTCTCATGCGGCCTCCCGTGGATCATACGGCGCCAGCGGCGTCTTCCCGCGCAGGAGATCGCTGAACCTTTCGGCAATTGCGACGATGGCGGCGTTGACCGGGCCGGTGGTGATCGACGGGATCACCGAGGCGTCGCAGACATACAAACCTTCCACGCCACGCACCTTCAACCCCGGATCGACCACGCTTGCCGCATCGCCGCCCATGCGGCAGGTGGCGACCGGGTGATGATGGGTGAAGGCGGCCTTCTCCAGGAAGGCGCGCTTGGAAGCCTTGTCCTTGACTTCCGCGGATGGCAGCACCTCCTCGGCGCGCCAATCGGCGAGCGCCTTGCCGCCGCCGACCGCGCGGGCGGTCTCCAAGGCCTCGAGATAGACGTCGCGGTCGTAACCCTCGGCGAGGTAGTTGGGATCGATCAGCGGCTTCTCCTTAGGGTCGGCGGAAGCGAGGCGCACCGAGCCCCGCGACTTCGGATGGGTGAAGCCGAACATGACGGTGTAGGCCTCGCCGAAGGGCGGCGCGGTGAACTGCTCGGTGGCGACCGGCGCGATGACGCCGGCCAGCACCAGCTCCGGCGCGCCTTTGGCGCCGGCGCGGTCGATATACATGAGCGATTCCGAGTTCTGGTATTTCGACGGCGGCACCGGCCGCCGCGCGCGATAGACATTGCCGCCGGAGAGCAGGTGATCATGGAGATTGCGCCCGACCTCGGGCCGATCGGCCATGACGGCGATGCCGAGGCGGCGCAGCTCCTCCGCCGGTCCGATGCCGGAGCGCATCAGGAGACAAGGCGAGCCGATAGCGCCGGTCGCGACGATCACCGTGTCGGCGCCGATCGTGGCGCCGCTCCGCATCCGCACGCCGCGGCAGCGGCCCTTCTCGAAGACGAGGGACAGGACCTCGTCGCCGGAGAGGACCGTGAGATTATTCCGCGCGGCGGCCGGCGCCAGGTAGGCATCGGCGATGGTCTGCCGCTTGCCGTCCTTGATGGTCAGCGTGTTGAGGCAGGGGCCGATCATGCGCGCGCCGTTATGATCGTCGGTCGGCGCGAAGCCGGCTTCCGCGCCGGCCGCCATATAGGCCGTGGTGATCGGATGCGGATCGCTGGGGCGGATGAGATGCAGCGGGCCGCGCGTGCCGTGCCATTTCGATTCGCCCGCCGTGTAGGTCTCCGACTTCAGGAAATAGGGCATGAGATCGGCATAGCCCCAGCCGGTACAGCCGGCCGCGACCCAGGCGGCGAAGTCCTGCGGGTGGCCGCGCACATGCGCCATCGCGTTCAAGGTGGTCGAGCCGCCGATCGCCCGGCCGCGCGGCCAGTCGAAGACGCGGTCGGCGGCGTGGCGCTGCGGCTGCGTGCGATAGCACCAGTCGATGGCGCTGCCTTGCAGCAGCGGCCAGGCGCGCGGATCGGCGACGCGCGGATCGGTCGGCGCGCCGCCCGCCTCGATCAGCGCGACCTTCGCCGCCGGATCTTCGCTGAGCCGCGCCGCGAGGACACAGCCCGCGGTTCCTGAACCAATGATCAGGAAGTCGAACCAATCGTTGCTGCGCGATGCCATGCGTGCTCGAACCAATCCCCCGAAGAGCGGATAGTGTTTTCACTTTTTGTCGCGTGCGTCTATCATTCAATCGCATGCACCGCGCATGCGCGGCGATGAACCAAACGGGGGAGCTGAACCACCATGGCGACGAAGCCCAAGGCTCGGACGGGCACCATCAAGGAACCAGTGATCACGCTCTCGGCCGGCCCGGTCGCGACCTACCCGGCGATCCAGCGCGCCTTCGCGGCCCCCGTGCAATACGACTTCGACCCCTGGTTCCAGAACTTCTACGAGAGCGTGGCCAAGAAGGCGGCCAAGGCGATGCGCACCCGCCAGCCGGCGATGATCATGCAGGTCGAGCCGGCGCCGGGCATCGAGGCGACCGCGGCCTCGCTGATCTCCGAGAACGACGTGGTGCTGAACCTCGCCTCGGGCGTCTACGGCAAGGGCTTCGGCTACTGGTCGGCGCGCTATCACAAGGAGATGGTCGAGATCGAGGTGCCGTTCAACGAATCGATCGATCCCGCCGCCGTGAAGGCCGCGTTCAAGAAGCGGCCGGACATCAAGGTCGTCTCGCTGGTGCATCACGACACGCCGTCGGGCACGATCAATCCGGCCAACGAGATCGGCAAGATCGTGCGCGAGCATGACGCGCTGCTGATCGTCGATGCGGTCTCCTCCTTCGCCGGCATGGATATCCATCCCGACGCCTGCTACGCCGACGTCTTCATCACCGGCCCCGGCAAGTGCCTGGGCGGCGCGCCGGGACTGACGGTGATGGCGGTCAGCGACCGCGCCTGGAAGCACATCAAGAAGAACAAGAAGGCGCCCTTCGCCTCGGTCCTGAGCCTCTCCGACTGGAAGGATGCCTGGAGCAAGGACAAGCCCTTCCCCTTCACGCCCTCGGTCGCCGAGATCAACGGGCTCAACGCGGCGCTCGACCTCTATCTCGAGGAAGGGCCGGAGAATGTCTGGCATCGCCACGCGCTGACCGCCAAGGCGACCCGCGCCGGCATCAAGGCGATGGGCCTCGCGCTCTGGGCCAAGACCGAAGCGATCGCCTCGCCGAGCTGCACCGCGGTCAAGGTGCCGGACGGCGTCAAGGACAGCGACATCATCGCCGCCGCGCGCGAGCAGTACGGCGTCGTCTTCTCCAGCGGCCGCAGCGACACCAAGGGAAAGCTGATCCGGATCGGCCATATGGGGCCGGTCGCCGAGCCGGTCTACGCCACCGTCGCCGTCACCGCCTTCGGCGGCGCGCTCCGGAAGCTCGGCCGACGAGTCGATGTCGGCGCCGGCGTCGAAGCGGCGCTGGCGGCGATCGCGAGCGGCAAGGCGTAATCTAGCAAGAGGAGCCTCAGGCAGCTTCAAGACCCTCACCCCTGCCCTCTCCCTATGGGCGAGGGGGATTTCTGTGCGCTGCCGCGCACTCGGTGAGCTCCTTCCCCCGTGGGGGGAAGGTAGGGATGAGGGTCTTGACGCTGCCTGAGAACGGTCAGGCAGGAACATAGAAAACCAAGAGGGGACCTACCAATGAAAAGATTCGAGGGACGCGTGGCCGTGGTGAGCGGCGCGGCGCAGGGCATGGGCAAGGCGGTGGCGCTGCGGCTCGGCCAGGAAGGCGCCACGGTGATTGCCGCCGACATCAACGGCAAGGGCGCGGAAGCCACCGCCAAGGAGATCGGCGGCAAGTCGTTCGGCCAGCAGACCGATATCGGCGATCCGGCCTCGGTTTCAGCCCTCTTCAAGGCGGTCGAGCAGAAATGCGGCAAGCTCGACGTGCAGGTGAATGTCGCGGCCATCGTGCCTTTCGTGAAATGGGACGAGCTGACCTTCGAGGAATGGCGCCGGGTCGCGCGGGTGAACTTCGACGGCCTGTTCCTGATGTGCAAGGCGGGCTCCGACCTGATGCGGAAGAACAATTACGGCCGCATCGTGAATTTCGGCTCGAACAGCATCCTCGCCGGCACGCCGAACATGGCGCATTACGTGGCGACCAAGGGCGCGGTGTTCTCCTTCGGCCGCGCGCTGGCGACCGAGCTCGGCGCCTACAAGATCACGGTCAACACGGTGATGCCGGGCCTGACCGACACCGAGGGCGTGCAGACCACGCCGCACAAGGACGCCTTCGGCTTCGTCGATATGCTCCAGGCGATCAAGGGCAAGGGCGTGCCGGCCGACATCGTCCCCGCGGTCGCCTTCCTCGCCTCGGAGGAAGCGCATTGGATCACCGGCCAGGCGCTCAACGTGGATGCCGGCATGGCGCGGTGGTAACATAACCGGGCTCGCCGGGCCTTTTGACATTAAGCTGCTGATGAAGAACGCGTTTATCCCTGCTTGGGGTGAGCGCGTTTTCTCATTCCGGTTAAGTCCTGTGTAAGTTCATGCCCGGGCTCGACCCGGGCATCTTTGTCCGGGTTTCACGCGGCACGAGACCCTCGGGTCAAGCCCGAGGGTGACGACGTCTTCTTCAACGCGTCATGGCCGAGGGTGACGACGACTTCTTAGACACGTCATGCCCGGGCTCGACCCAGGGCTGTCCGGTACAAGTTTTGCTGGACTGGGTGCACGGCATTGATTCAACTCGAGTTCAAGCGTTTGGCGACGTTTTGGACAAGAGAAGGATGCAACGCCGTGCCACACCAGAATATCGTGATGCATGATCTTGTGAAGCAGGTTCCGTGGGCTCGGTTCGATGAGCTTGTCGCGGCACATGGGACGGATCGTGGCGCCAGGAAGCTCACGACTAAGCAGCATTTGCTGGCGATGCTGTTTGC
>DASZYM010000311.1:0-4689 GCA_035545355.1 Dongiaceae bacterium | reverse complement strand
CGCTGCTGCTGCTGAACGAGAGCTGCACCGTCACCATCGCGCATTCCAAGACCAAGGACCTGCCGGGCGAGGTGCGCCGCGCCGATATCGTGGTGGCCGCCGTCGGCCGGCCGGAGATGGTGAAGGGCGACTGGATCAAGGAAGGCGCCGTGGTGATCGATGTCGGCATCAACCGCATCGAGCGCGACGGCAAGGGCAAGCTGGTCGGCGATGTCGACTACGCCTCCTGCTATCCGAAGGCCTCCGGCATCACGCCGGTGCCGGGCGGGGTCGGGCCGATGACCATCGCGCTGCTGCTGCAGAACACGCTGATCGCCGCCTGTCGCCAGCGCGGCGTGGCGCTGCCGGACTAGGCGCGGCATTTCGCAGCGCCGGCGCAACCCGCCGGCGCGGATTGCGTTGAGCAGCGCTCATCCCCAGATCCGTCGGATCGGATATTTCTGCACGAGAAGATCATGCACGGCAAAGCCATCACTCCGGAAGGTGCGGCGATCGAGGCGCGCGAGCGCGAGCTCGGCGTCGCCCTCGATTATCAGCGCGACATGGCCGAGGCCGCGCCCGGCTCCGCGCTGCGCCTGGCCGAGATCGGGCGTCTGGCCCGCGAGAACCAGAGCGTGCCGCCGGCGGTTTCCGCGATCGCCGCTCTGGGTGCGACGCTCGCCGAGGATTGCGGCGAATGCGTTCAAATCTACGTCAACCTCGCGGTCAAGGCCGGGATCGATCGCCGCCACGTCAAGGCCGCGCTCGACAACCGCCTGACCGACCTCCCGCCGGACCTGAAGCTCGGCTTCTGCTTCGGCCGGGTCGTTTCCGAGAACGACCCGATGCTGCTGGAGAAGGGCGCCGCGATCGAGGCGCGGTTCGGGCGCAAGGCGCTGGTCGATCTCGCGATGGCGGTGGCGATGGCGCGCTTCTATCCGACCGTCAAGCGCGCGCTCGGCCATTCGCGGAGCTGCTCCGCGATCGCGATCGAGATTCCGGACTGATCGACCCGGACCCGGTCGTCTGCTTCGGATGGAAAAAGGATCCCCGGGTCAACGCCCGGGGATCGCACGCCAAGCGATCGTAGATGGACCGTCGCCCTAATCGTGGTGCACTTCCGGCCGATTGGGATCGGGCGGTGTGGTCGGCGACGATGACGGCGAAGGTGACGACGACGTCGCCGGCGGCGATGAAGGGTTCTTGTCCTTGGTCGCCGCAGTGACGGCGGCTTCGACGTCGTCGAGCTCGCGCCGCTGCACCTTGATCGCCTTCATGATGGCGTTGCTCTCGGCCGGCGAGATGGCCTGTCCGGTCTTGCCGTTCGACCGGCTGCGGCGGATCAGGTCGAGCAATCGCCCCACCGCCCCGGGCAGATCGAGCGCCTCCACCAGGACATCGCCGACCGGCCGCTGGTTGTCGCGGGTCCGCGCCGCAAGCTGTCGGCTGTAGGATTCGAAGAACGGGGCCCGGCCCAGCCGCTCGAAACAGGCCACGTCCAGCTCCAAGGCGGTCTGCAGCGTCGGCCGGCCTGGCCGGTCCGCGTCGGTATAGTCCCGCAGGGTCTGCGGTGAGAGGCCGACAATCCGGGCGGCCTCCGCCGCGCTCAGGGCACGGACGATCTCGAGCGCCGCTTCTTCAAACGAATCGGGGACACGGGTCTTGGTCATGGCTGTGTTCCTCCTCTCACCTCGCACGGCCAGCACGCGACGGGGCCGCGCACCAGCGCGGTCCTGGTGAATTCTCCACTGGGGAATACCCCTCCGGGCCGCCGGCAGGACTGCTGGGGGATCAAGGATTCGGGTCAAATTTAGTTCCCGAAACCAGTTTCCGCGGTCGGAGCGAACTCCTACACGATGGTGGGATCGAAGGTGGGATCGAACAAAATCCGGCGCGGCGCATTGCACAGTAACGATCAGCGATTAGATCTTCCGCACCGGAGGTGGCGATGACGGCCCTGGTCCTCTCGGCCCTGCTGTTCGTGGGGCTGCATTTCCTGATCTCGTCCACGCCTTTGCGGGGCGCGATCGTTGCGCGGACCGGCGAGCGGGCCTTCCTCGGCCTCTTTTCACTCCTGTCCGGTGTATTGATCCTCTGGCTGGTGATTGCCTTCCTTCACGCGCCGCGGGACGGGGCGCTTTGGGTCTTCGGCGGCGCGCGGCATCTCGCCTTGACCCTGATGCCGATTGCGCTCCTGCTGCTGGTCGCCGGCTACCTGACGCGCAATCCCACGGCGGTCATGATGACGCCTCCGACCGGAAGCTGGCAGCCCCAGGGCATCTTCACCGTCACCCGCCATCCGATCATGTGGGCCTTCGGCCTCTGGTCGGTGCTGCATATCCTCGCCAACGGCGATCCCGCGGGGATCGTCTTCTTCGGCGCCTTCGCGGTTCTTTCGCTGGGCGGCACGCTGGCGATCGACGCCAAGAAGCGTCGCACCTGGTCGGCGGAGGGCGCGCGGCAGCTTTTCGCCACCACCTCGAACCTGCCCTTCCTCGCCATCGTCCAGGGGCGGACGCGCTTCGACTGGAAGCGCCTGGGGCTTCCTCTGCTGATCACGATCGCGCTCTATCTCGCGATCGTCTTCTGGTTCCACCCGCAGGTGATCGGCGCGCCGCTGGTTTAGGAGACGACGTCATGGCCGGGCTTGACCCGGCCATCTCGTGCCGCGTGAGTCTCTGCGAGATGCCCGGGTCGAGCCCGGGCATGACGAGTTTGTCAGCCCCGCCCGCGCTTCAGCAGGCGCAGCCGCAGCGCATTCAGCTTGATGAAGCCCGCGGCGTCGCGCTGGTCATAGGCGCCGGCATCGTCCTCGAAGGTGACGTGCTTCAGGCTGTAGAGGCTCTTGTCGGACTTGCGGCCGATGACCGTCGCATTGCCCTTGTAGAGCTTCACCCGCACCACGCCTTCGACATGCTCCTGGCTCTTGTCGATCAGGGCCTGCAGCATCTCGCGCTCGGGCGCGAACCAGAAGCCGTTATAGATGAGCTCGGCATAGCGCGGCATGATCTCGTCCTTGAGATGCGCGGCGCCGCGGTCGAGGGTGATCGATTCGATGCCGCGATGCGCCGCGTGCAGGATGGTGCCGCCCGGCGTCTCGTAGACGCCCCGCGACTTCATGCCGACGAAGCGGTTCTCGACCAGGTCCAGCCGGCCGATGCCGTTGGCCTTGCCGAGCGCGTTGAGCCTGGTCAGCAGCGTCGCCGGCGACATCCTTTCGCCGTCGATCGAGACCGCATCGCCCTTCTCGAAGCCGATCTCGATCACCGTCGCCTTGTCGGGCGCGGCTTCCGGCGAGATGGTGCGCTGATAGACCGTCTCGTCGGCCTCGATCCACGGATCCTCCAGCACCTTGCCCTCGCTGGAGGAGTGCAGCAGGTTGGCATCGACCGAGAACGGCGCCTCGCCGCGCTTGTCCTTGGCGATCGGGATCTGGTGCTGCTCGGCGAATTCCAGCAGCTTGGTGCGGCTGGTCAGGTTCCATTCGCGCCAGGGCGCGATCACCTTGATGTCCGGATTGAGCGCGTAATAGGAGAGCTCGAAGCGCACCTGGTCGTTGCCCTTGCCGGTGGCGCCATGCGCCACCGCATCGGCGCCGGTCTTCCTGGCGATCTCGATCTGCGTCTTGGCGATCAGCGGCCGCGCGATCGAGGTGCCCAGCAGGTATTGTCCTTCATAGAGCGCGTTGGCGCGGAACATCGGGAAGACGAAGTCGCGGACGAATTCCTCGCGCAGGTCCTCGATGAAGATCTCCTTGATGCCGAACATCTCGGCCTTCTTGCGCGCCGGCTCCAGCTCCTCGCCCTGGCCGAGATCGGCGGTGAAGGTCACCACCTCGCAGCGATAGGCCTCCTGCAGCCATTTCAGAATGACGCTGGTATCGAGCCCGCCGGAATAGGCGAGGACGACCTTCTTGATATCGCGCGAGGCGGCCATGGGAAATCCGTTGATGGGATGGTGCGAGGGGACGGCGAAAAAGCGGCCGGAAACTAGGCGATGCACCCCGATATGACAAGTCGGCGGCCGCGCGCTCGCCTAAGCATATCGTAAGTTAGGTTATTATCAAATATTAGATAATAAGCTATTATTCGGGCATGGCCGCCACCCGAACCCTTTCCGTCTCGCCGCGCCTGGAGCTGTTCTTCGCGCTGGCCGCCGTGCTGGCGGGCGACACGGCCGAGGGCCGGCCGGACGGCGTCACCCGCTGGCTGGATCTCGCGCGGCGCAAGCTCGATCGAGGCTTCCGCCGCCGGCTCGGCGACCATGCGCAGACCGCCGCGTTCTGGCGACAACTGGCGGCGAGTCCTCTATCGCGCGCGGCGCTCGCGCCGGATGTCGAGAGCGTCATCGATGCCGTTGCGGGTCTACCCGCGGCGCATTTCCGTCCGGCCGACGATCCCGAGGCGCGGCGGCTGCTCGTCGTCGATGCCTTGCGCCGTTTCGACCGCCTGGCTTTTGCCGCCTATTGGCGAAGCTGGCGCGAGGAGCTTGCCGGCGAGGCGCAGCGCATCGAGGCGCGCCTGCGCGATCATCGCATCGATGGCGTGCCGAACGGCACGTCGGCGATCTTTCTTCCCAGCCGCTTCGCGCCGCCAGGATTCGCATCGACGGACGGCGACGTGTCGTTGTTCGCATTCGATCCCGACCGGCTGCCTGAGCCGAGAGCACCGTCGGCGCGGGTGCCGCGCGCGGCTGTAGCGGTGCCCTACG
>DASZYM010000310.1:0-3421 GCA_035545355.1 Dongiaceae bacterium | reverse complement strand
GAACTCCGCGCCGGCCGAGAGACGGATCTCGCGGACCGGCACCACGTGGTTCGACGGCGCGCCCTTGAGGTTCGGGTCGGTCGAGAAGCTGTACTGGGTCTTGGCCATGCAGACCGGGTACTTGCCGAAGCCCATCTTCTCGAACTCGTGGAAGCGGTCGCGCACCACCTTGTCGGCGATGATGTCCTGGGCGCCGTAGAGCGAGGTGGCGATGGTCTTCACCTTGTCCCAGAGCGGCATCTCGTCGGGATACAGCGGCGCGAAGTTGTTCGGCTTCTCGCAGAGCTCGACCACGGCCTTGGCCAGCGATTCGGTGCCGGCGCCGCCATCGGCCCAGTGGTTGCACTCGTAGGCCTCGACGCCGAGGCCCGCGCAGAGCTCGCGGATCGCCTTGATCTCCGCATCGGTATCGGCAGTGAAGCGGTTGAGCGCGACGACGATCTGCACGCCGAACTTCTTCACGTTCTGGATATGGCGCGCCAGGTTGGCGGCGCCCTTCTTCACCGCCTCGACATTCTCCTTGCCGAGGTCTTCCTTGGCGACGCCGCCATGCATCTTGAGCGCGCGGATGGTGCCGACGATCACGACCGCCGACGGCTTCAGCCCGGCCTTACGGCACTTGATGTCGAAGAACTTCTCGGCACCGAGATCGGCGCCGAAGCCGGCCTCGGTGACCACGTAATCGGCGAGCTTCAGCGCCGTCGTGGTGGCGATCACCGAATTGCAGCCATGGGCGATGTTGGCGAACGGACCGCCGTGGATGAAGGCCGGGTTGTTCTCCAGGGTCTGCACCAGGTTCGGCGCGATCGCGTCCTTCAGGAGCACGGTCATCGCGCCCTCGGCCTTGAGGTCGCGGGCATAGATCGGCTTCTTGTCGCGGGTATAGCCGACGATGATCGAGCCCAGGCGCTTGGTGAGATCGTTGATGTCGGTCGAGAGGCAGAAGATCGCCATCACTTCCGAGGCGACGGTGATGTCGAACCCGTCCTCGCGCGGGAAGCCGTTGGCGACGCCGCCGAGCGAATCCACGATCGAGCGCAGCGCACGGTCGTTCATGTCCATGACCCGGCGCCAGGAGACGCGGCGGGTGTCGAAGGCGAGCTCGTTGCCCCAGTAGATGTGGTTGTCGATCAGCGCCGAGAGCAGGTTGTGTGCGGTGCCGATCGCATGGAAGTCGCCGGTGAAGTGCAGGTTGATGTCTTCCATCGGCACGACCTGGGCATAGCCGCCACCGGCGGCACCGCCCTTCACGCCGAAGCAGGGCCCGAGCGACGGTTCGCGCAGGCAGATGATGGTCTTCTTGCCGATCCGGTTGAGGCCGTCGCCGAGGCCGACCGTCGTGGTGGTCTTGCCCTCGCCAGCCGGCGTCGGGTTGATCGCGGTCACCAGGATCAGCTTGCCGTCCTTCTTCCCCTTCAGGGACTTCACGAAGTCCATGGAGATCTTGGCCTTGGTATGGCCGTAGGGGATGAGATGCTCTTCCGCAATGTTCAGCTTGCCCGCGATCTCGCGGATCGGCTTCATCTTGGCTTGGCGGGCGATTTCGATGTCGCTGCCGACTTTCTTGCTCATGGATGTGCTCCTGATCCCCGGCCGAATGGCCTCTTGAAATTGCGCGCCAGCCTAGTGGCCTTCGATGACGGATTTTCGCCTTAAGGCGACCAGTTCCGGCGTGTTTTCGCTAGATACTCTTGCGGTTTAGTTCCTCCCGAATGACTTTCCGGCATCGTGCCGGGAGGTGGGCGATCGCCGCCGGTCATATTTAGTTTTTCTAAATATGAAGGACGCCGATTTTCCGGCGCGAGTCAGGTTTTCCGCGGCTCCCAGACATGCGAATCGCTCGCAACTTCTGGAAAAGCTAAATATCGCGGAACCGGCTCGACGGACGATCTGGGAAGATCTTCGAGCCGCAGCGATTCTAGCATAACGGGGCGAATTCACTAACCCTCCGCCAGCGTCCGTAATGCGGCCAGCCCGACCGGCCGGCCGCCGAACTCGCCCATCGCATCCAGCACCGCGCCCCAGAGGTATTCGGCCGAGGCGATGTCGGCCAGCAGGTGATAGGCCGGCACCGGCCCGAGATCGGCGCGAATGACGATGCCGCTCATCTTGGCGAGCGAGGTCTGGGCGATCTGTCCTAAGGCGAACTTGTGCGGCCGGAGATCGACGCCACAGATCTTGGCGAACATTTCCGGCGCGGCCGAGCCCGTGACCATGAACCAGCCATGGCTGTCCTGGCGCGGCATGGGATAGCCGATCAGCTTGCGCGGCTTCTCGGTGCCCCAGTTCCAGGCGCCGTTGAGCTTGTCGATCAGAGCGCCGGTCGCCGCCAGGCTGTCGATCAGGAATATCTCGCTCGGCGCCAGGCGCGCGGCCAGCTCGCCGCCTTCCTGGCGATACGCCATGTTGCTGTCAGAGCCGATGCTGAGCCCCTGGCCCTGCAGCCATTCCACCGTGCCGGCGCCCTTGAAGCCGGTATGCGGCAGGACCGAGAGATCGGCGATCGCCATGGTGGTCGCGACCACGGTGTCGGATTCGACGCTGCCGTAATGCATCGGCACTGCGCCGCCATTGATGACCTCCGGGAAGGCGCCGGCCTTCTGGGTCTCGCGGTAGATCGGCGAGCGGCGGAGATGGGTATGGGCAAAGACTTTGGGCAGCGCCATCTCACATCTCCTGCCTTTTGCCTTCGGGGTCGTAGAAGGGCAGCTTCACCACCCTGCCCTCGATCATCCGGCCGCCATCGACCTTGATGTGGATCTTCGAATCCGGCGCGGCATCGGCGGGGTGGACATAGGCCAGGCCGACCACCCGGCCGACGCTCGGCGAATGCACCGCCGAGGTGACGCGCCCCACGATCTCGTCGTTGCGGATCACCAGATGGCATTCCTCCGGGCAGGGCAGCGTCGGATCGTCCAGGGTGAAGCCGACCAGCTTCCGGAGCAGCGGCATCTTGGCCATGATCGCCGTGGAGCGGCCGCCGACGAAGAAGGGCTTGGTCTTGGCGAGCGCCCAGGGCATGTCGGCTTCCCAGACATTGGTGAGGCCGTCAGTGTCTTGGCTGACGATGATGTGGCCCTTCTCCATGCGCAGCACGCGCTGCGCCTCGACGCCGAACGGCCGGATGCCCTCGGGCTCGCCGGCCTCCATCAGCGCATCCCAGAGCGCCTCGCCATAGCCATAGGGCACGTGAATCTCGTAGCCGAGCTCGCCGACGAAGCCGACGCGCAGCAGCCGCGCCGGAATGCCGGCGACCGTCCCCTGACGCACGCCGAGATATGGGAAGGCTTCCGCCGAGAGATCGATGTCCTGGCAGAGCCGCTGCAGCACCTGCCGCGACTTCGGTCCGGCGATATTCACACCGGCATAGGCCGCGGTCACGTTCGCCACATCGACGTCGAGGCGCCATTGCGCGTTCCAT
>DASZYM010000309.1:0-21279 GCA_035545355.1 Dongiaceae bacterium | reverse complement strand
GGAACCGGATACTGTCGCTATCGCCACCTAGTGGCGCCGGGAGCGTCGCAACGCCGAGCGTCTTCAGGCGCTCGCGGAAACGCGGCATATCGTCGGCAAAAGCGCCGAAGGACAGATGCGCGAGCTGCCGCTGCTTCCCGGCGGTACACATCGCCCATACATGTCCGTTGCCTTGGCTGCGCAGGTGCAGCGCATCGGCCGCCGGCTGTGCATCCAGGCCGAAGTGATCGTAGAAACTCTGGGCGAGGCCGAGGTCGGGGACCGTCAGTGCGAAATGGTCCAGGGAATGGACGCCGAGCACGCCGGCACGCCGCGCCCCAGTCTTGGTCGGTTGGTCGGCCATGGGCTTTCCCGCCATAATCCGCGAGAAAGACTGCTGCCATCCACTGGCAATAGCAAGCCGATCTTCGGTTGCGCCGCGGCGGCGCGGGCGATTTGCTGGAGGCGCGGAGCTTTCGCGCCCGAACTCTGTTGATCGTGTGACCATGTCCCCCCACCTGCCGCAGACCTGGTTGAAGCTCACCCAAGCCGGGCTCTATTGCGAGCCGGGCGGTTTCCACATCGATCCGATGAAGCCGGTGGCCAGCGCCGTCATCACCCATGGCCATGCCGATCATGCGCGGGCCGGCCACGGCGCGACGCTCTCGACGCCGGAGACCGCGGCGATCATGGCCTTGCGCTATGGCAAGGACCACGCGGCGCGGATCGAGACCGCGCCCTATCGCCAGCGGACGAAGATCGGCGATGTCGCGGTCACCTTGCTGCCGGCCGGGCATATCCTCGGCAGCGCGCAGGTGGTGATGGAATATGGCGGTGTGCGGGCGATCGTCTCCGGCGATTTCAAGCGGCGGCGCGATCCGACCTGCGCGCCCTTCGAGCCGATGGCCTGCGATCTCTTCATCACCGAGGCGACGTTCGGCCTGCCGGTGTTCCGGCATCCGAGCGATACCCATGAGATCGGGCGACTGCTCGCCTCCATGGCGCTCACTCCCGAGCGGGCGCATCTGGTCGGGGTCTATCCGCTCGGCAAATGCCAGCGGGTGCTCTGCCTGTTGCGCGAGGCGGGATATGAGAAGCCGGTCTATCTGCATGGCGCGCTGCAGGCCCTGACCGATCTCTATCAATCGCTGGGCGTCGCGGTCGGACCGACCGCGTCGATCGGCGATCTGCCGAAGGATGCGCTCAAGGGCGTGCTGGTGCTGTGCCCGCCCTCGGCCATCGCCGATCGCTGGAGCCGGCGGCTGCCGGATCCGGTGACGGCGGTCGCGTCCGGCTGGATGCAGGTCCGCGCCCGCGCCCGGCAGCAAGGCGCGGAGCTGCCGCTCACCATCTCCGATCACGCCGACTGGGACGAGCTGCTGCAGACCATCGAGGATGTCCAGGCGCCGGAGATCTGGGTGACGCATGGACGCGAGGACGGACTGGTCTATGCGCTCGCGCAACGCGGGCACAAGGCGCGCGCCTTGTCGCTGCTCGGCCGCGAGGATGAGGACGTGGCCTGATGTCGATGCAGCGCTTCGGCGAGCTGCTCGATGCACTCTCCTTCCAGCCGGCGCGGAACGAGAAGCTGCGGCTGATCGTTGAATACCTGCGCGCAACGCCCGATCCCGATCGCGGCTATGCCATTGCCGCCTTGACCGGCGGCCTGCATCTGCCGAATGCGAAGCCCGGCGCCTTGCGCGCGCTGGGCGCGGCGCAGGCGGACGAGATCCTGTTCGGACTCTCCTATGACTATGTCGGCGACCTTGCCGAGACCTTGGCGCTGATCTGGCGCGCCGGGCCGTCGGAAGAGACGGAAGTGCCGGCGCTTGCGGATGTGGTCACCGCGCTGGAAACGGCCTCGGCCAAGGAGGTGCCGGCGCTGCTTGCCGGCTGGCTCGACCGGCTGGATGCGACCGGGCGCTGGGCCTTGCTCAAGCTGGTCACCGGCGCACTCCGGGTGGGAGTCTCGGCGCGGCTGGCCAAGACCGCTTTGGCGCAGTTCGGCGAAGTCGAGCCCGATGCGATCGAGGAGCTGTGGCATGGGCGCGCGCCGCCTTATACCGATGTGTTCCTCTGGCTGACCAAACGGGCCGACCGGCCGCATGCGCTCAACCTGGCGTTCCGGCCGTTCATGCTGGCCCATGCCTTGGACGAAGCGGAGATTGCCTTGCTGCCGGCAGCGGATTTCCGCGCCGAATGGAAATGGGACGGGATCCGGGTACAACTCGTGGCCGATGGCGACCAGCGTCGGATCTATTCCCGCGGCGGCGAGGAGATCGGCAAGGCCTTTCCCGATATCCTGGACGCGATGAACTTCGCCGCCGTGCTGGACGGCGAATTGTTGGTGGCCGAGCTCGGCACGTCCGATCCGGTCGAGGTCGCGTCGTTCAACAAGCTGCAGCAGCGGCTGAACCGCAAGACGGTGACGCCGCGCATGCTGGAGGAATTTCCGGCCCATGTGCGGCTCTACGACCTGCTGGACGAGCAGGGCGAGGACCTGCGCGCCTTTCCGTTCGATCAGCGCCGGCAGAGGCTGGAGGCCTGGCTGCGGGCGCACCCCCATCCGCGCTTCGACCTCTCGCCGCTGATCCCGTTCGAGACTTGGGGCGAACTGGCCGAGCTGCGCGCCAAGGCGCGTTCCGAGGCGATCGAAGGCCTGATGCTGAAGCGCGGCGACAGTCTCTACATGACCGGCCGGGTGAAGGGACCGTGGTTCAAGTGGAAGCGCGATCCGCTCACCATCGACGCCGTGGTGATGTATGCGCAGCGCGGCCATGGTAAGCGCTCGTCCTTCTATTCCGACTACACGTTCGGCTGCTGGCGGGATGACGGACAAGGCGGGCAGGAGCTGGTGCCGGTGGGCCAGGCCTATTTCGGCTTCACCGATGCCGAGCTGAAGCAGCTCGACAAGTGGGTACGCGATCACACCAGGTCCCGCTTCGGCCCGGTGCGTGAGGTTGAGATCGGACTGGTGGTCGAGGTCGCTTTCGATTCCGTGCAGCGCTCGGCACGGCACAAATCGGGCGTGGCCTTGCGCTTCCCGCGGATCAGCCGGTTGCGCTGGGACAAGCCGGCGGCGGAGGCGGATCGGCTCGAGACGCTGGTGGGGATGATGGCGGAGGGATAGGGCACCGCGCTGGTGCCATCACCGCCGCGCGCGCGAGAGCGCCAGGAGGATGAACAGGACTGCGACGACGCTCACCGCGATGGTGAGGCCGTAGATCGGCCAGTGGTCCAGCGCGGTGCCGGCGAGGACCGGGCCGGCGATCGAGCCGACCTGATAGGTCATGACGAAGGCGGCGTTGGCGGCGGCGAGCTGCTCGGGGCGGAAACGGTCGCCGAGCAGCGCCAGGCCCAGGCCATAGAGGCCCCAGCTCACGCCGCCCCAGACGAACAGCATGGTCCAGAAAGCGGGGCCGGGTTGCGGCAACAGCAGGGGATAGGCGATGGCGCCGAGGGCGACGATCGCCGCGGTGGCGATGGCGGTGAGCCTCCGGTCGGTGTGGTCGGCGATCCAGCCCAGCGGATATTGCAGGAAGAGATTGCCCGCGGTGAAGACGCCGAGGGTGAGCACTGCGAGGTCCTGCGACTGCCCGGCGCGCACGCCGTAGACGGGGATCAGGGTGAACAGCGAGGTATCCACGAAGCCGGCCGCCAGAGCCGCGGCGATCACCAGCGGCACGGTGCGTATCGCGCCGAAGATGTCGAGATGCATCTCGCCTTCGAGCGGCGGGGGTTTCGAACCGGTCAGCAGCAGCGGGACCAGGGCGAAGAGAGCCGCGGCGGCGATGGCCACGAAGGGGGTCCAGCCTTCCGTCCCGGTCAGCGTCAGCAGCACCGGACCGGAGGCAAAGCCGGCGGCCATCACCGTCGCGTAGATCCCCATGATCCGGCTGCGGCTCTTCTCCGGCGCCAGCATGTTGATCCAGGTCTCGCTGGCGATCCAATGCACAACGCCGATGCAGCCGATCAGGAGGCGGATCACGCACCAGCCGAGATAGCGGTCGATCGCCGGGAAGAGCAGCATCGAGGCGGCGGTCAGGGCGATGCTGGCGATGGTCGCCTTGAGCAGGCCGACCCGCGCCATGATGCGCGGCACCAGGACGCTGAAGCAGCCGGAGCCGACGGGAGTCATCGCGGCCATGACGCCGATCTCGGCGGCACTGTAGCCGCGCTGCTCCAGCAGCAAAGACAGCAACGGCACGATCGCGCCGATGGCAACACCGACGCCAAACACCGTGCCGATCACGCCGGCCAGACTCCGCTGGCGCGCTCTGTTGTCGACGACCGTCATCGGCGCGGAGACTAGCTGTATTGGTCGGTGCCGGTCGAGACCTTCACTGCCGGTATGGTGTTGACGCGCCGGCTGTTCAATCCCGCGACGTCGGGGAGAGGACTCTACGAGAGCACATCCCGGAACAGCGGCGCATCGACATTGCCGCCGGACAGAACCACCGCCGCCTTCGCTCCCGCCCGCGCGGCGCCTTCTTTCAGCAGGGCGGCGAAGCCGGCGGCGCCGGCGCCTTCGGCCACGTTGTGGATGTCGTCGAAATAGATGCGCATCGCCGATCTGAGCTCGTCTTCGGTCAGCTCGACGATGCGGTCGGCGCCCCGGTTGATCCTGGCGACCGCGTCATCGACCGGCACGCGGCAGGCCATGCCGTCGGCGAGCGTGTCGGCGCTGTTGGTCGAGACCGGCTTGCCGGCCTTGAAAGAGAGCGCATAGGCGGCGGCGTTGGCGGAGACCACGCCGACCACGTTGGTCTTCAGCCCGAACGCGTCGCGCGCGGCGATCACCGAGCAGATGCCGGAGCCGAGCCCGATCGGCACATAGACCGTGTCGAGATCGCCGACCGCCGAGAACAGCTCGTAGCCGTAAGAGGACACGCCCTCGATCAGCCAGGGATGGAAGCTCTGGACGAAATGCAGCTTGCGTTCATGGGCGAGGTCGCGGGCATGTTCCAAGGCGGCCTGGAAGTCGTGGCCGTATTCGACGAGCTCGGCCCCGAAGGCCTTCATCGCCGCGTTCTTCGAGCGGCTGTTGCCCTCGGGCACGACGATGGTGGAGGCGAGCCCATTGCGCGCGGCGGCATAGGCGACGCTCTGGCCGTGATTGCCGCGGGTGGCGGCGATGACGCCCCTGACATGGGGCTCGGATTTGCGGAGCCGCGCCATATAGATCACGCCGCCGCGGACCTTGAAGGCGCCGGTCGGCAGGTGATTCTCATGCTTGACCCAGACCTCGGTGCCGGCCCGCGCGGAGAGCAGCGGCCAGCAGATCTGCGGCGTCGGGCCCAAGGCGGCATGGACCAGGTCGGCCGCTTCCGCCATCTTGCCTTTGTCGGGATTCAATGCGCTCATATCGCTCATTCCGGGAATCACTGGATCAAAAATCCGGGCCAAGCACAAGGCAGCAGGCGGCGTTCATGGATCAAACATTGTCTCGAGACATCATCGCCGCGGTCGATGCCGGCTTCGACGAGCAGGTGAAGCTCACCGCCGAGGTGACGGCCTTGCCCTCGCTGCGCGGACAGGAGGCGACGGCGCAGGATTTCATGGCCGAGCAGTATCACCGCCGCGGCCTTGGTGTGGATCGGTGGAAGATCAATGTCGAGGACATCCAGGACCTGCCGGGCTTCTCGCCGGTCGCGGTCTCCTACGACAACGCGTTCAACGTGGTCGGCGTGCATCGGCCGAAGCAGAAGAAGGGCCGCTCGCTGATCCTGAACGGCCATATCGACGTGGTGCCGACCGGGCCGCTCGATCTCTGGACCCGGCCGCCTTTCGCGCCGCATGTGGAGAATGGCTGGCTCTATGGACGCGGCTCCGGCGACATGAAAGGCGGACTGGTTGCGGCGCTGGCGGCTTTCGATGCGGTCGATCGCCTGGGCTATCGCCCGGCGGCGGAAGTCTACCTGCAGTCGGTGATCGAGGAGGAATGCACCGGCAACGGCGCGCTCGCCTGCCTGCAGCGCGGCTATCGCGCCGAGGCGGCGATCATCCCGGAGCCGGCGCAGAACGGCTATGACGTGGCGCAGCTCGGTGTCATGTGGTTCCAGGTGAAGCTGCGCGGTCGGCCCACCCATGTCGGCCATGCCGGGCGCGGCGTCAATGCGATCGAATCCTGCTTCCCGATCGTCGCCGCCTTGCACAGGCTCGAGGACAAGTGGAACGCCGACCGCCACGAGCTCTGGGCCGACCATCCGCATCCGATCAACTTCGTGGTCAGCCGGATCGAAGGCGGCGACTGGACCTCGTCGGTGCCGGCCTGGTGCACCTTCGACATGCGGATCTCGTTCTATCCCGGCCAGTCGCTGGAATCGGTGCGCAACGCGGTCGAGGCGACGGTGCGCGAGGCGGCGCGCAACGACGCCTTCCTCGCCAACAACCCGCCGGAAGTCGTCTATCACGGCTTCCAGGCCGAGCCCTATATCGTGCAGAACGCCGACGCAGTGCATGCGGTGCTGGCGAAGAGCCATGAGGCCTCGTTCGGCGAGCCGCTGGTCGGGCGGCCGATCACCGCCACCACCGATGCGCGCTTCTTCGGCCTTTATGCCGGCATCCCGGCTCTGGTCTATGGGCCGGTCTCCGAGGATTATCACGGCTTCGACGAGCGGGTGAACCTCGACTCCTTGCGCAAGGTGACGCGGACCATCGCGCTCTTCATCGCCGATTGGTGCGGGCTGGAAAAGCGCGCCGCCTAATGCAGCAGCCGCCACTCTGGTCGATCCGCATCGACTTTCCCGAACGGCCGAGCGAAGACGCGCGCCTGAAGCTCGAAGCGGTGATGGAGGAACTGGGCTCCGCGCTCTCCAGCTTCGAGGACGGCAAGGGCTGGCGGATGGAGGCCATCGCCGAGGCGAAGCCGGCGGCGGCTTCGGTCCGCGCGGCGCTGAAGCCGTTCAGCGTGACGGCGAAGATCGCGGAGGTCGAGCAGCGCGACTGGGTGGCCGAGAGCCAGCGCGACCTGCATCCAATCGCCGTCGGTCCGTTCTTCATCCACGGCGCCCATGACCGCGACAAGCGGCCCAAGGGCAAGATCGCGCTGGAGATCGATGCCGGCATGGCCTTCGGCACGGGACGGCACGAGACCACGATGGGCTGCGTCAAGGCGCTGCTGCGCCTGGCGAAGATGCACAGGTTCAAGAAGCCGCTGGATATCGGCACCGGGACCGGGATCCTCGCCTTCGCCGCCTGGCATCTCTTCGGCAAGCCGGTGCTGGCCGGCGACAATGACAGGGATTCGGTGCGCATCGCGCGGGAGAACGCGGCGCTCAACGGGTTGAAGAAGACGGTGAAGGTCGTCCTCTCCGACGGCTATCGTGCGGCGGCGATCCGCGGGGGCGGGCCGTACGATCTCGTCATGGCGAATATCCTGGCCAATCCGCTGATCGCCTTGGCGCCGGACCTGAAGAAGAACCTCGCGCGCAACGGGCGTGCCGTGCTCTCGGGGCTGCTGAAGACCCAGGAGAAGGACGTGCTGGCGGCGCATCGCGCCCAAGGGCTGGCGCTCGACTTCCGCCTGCGGCTCGGCGAATGGTCGGTGCTGGTGCTGAAGCCGGAGGGGAAATAGCCGTGCCGGTCTTCGTCATCGCGCCGCTGACATTGGCGGAGGCCGATGCTGGCCGGGTCGCCAGCTTCCGCGATGCCCACGATCCCCATGTCAGGATCGTGGCGCCGCATGTGACCCTGGTCTTCGGCCTGGATGACGGGCTGGAGGAGCGGGCGGTCGCCCGCGCGCGCGGGGTCGCCGCGTCCTTCTCCACGATCGCGCTGCGCTATACGCGGGCGGCGGTGACGCGGGATTACGAGAACTCCGCCTGGTACCTGTTCCTGATGCCGCGGGAGATCCCGGCGACCTTGGCCGAGCTGCACCGGCGGCTGAATGCGACACCGCTGGTCGAGGCGAGCGAGGCCGCGTTCGACGCGCATACGACGCTGGGGCAGTTCCAGGAACGGATCGTCGCCGATGCCGTGGCGCGGGATGCCAATGATGCGGGCGTCAACATTACCGCGCGAATTGAGGCTCTGACGGTGCTGCGCTTCGACGGGACGGAGGTGCTGAGCCGCAAAGAGATTCCGCTGGGCGGCGGCTGAGGGCTGGAGCCCGCAAAAGAAAAGCGGCGGCCCGTTGTGCCTGGGCCGCCGCCAGTCGAGGGAGAACTCGTACTGGGTACTCGGTAGAAACGCTGTTACGCGGCCTTCGGTTCGATGCTGTTGACGTTCGCCGCGACGACCGCCTTGCGGGCGACCTCGGTGGCGAGCTCGTCGATATCGCCGCGCACGACGCCGATATCGCTCAACTGGCGGTCCGAAAGCTCGGCGAGCTGGCGCGCGGTGAGGCGCGCCCGGTTCCAGGCGCGGAGCGGGGCGACCATGTCGGTCTCCATCGCCGCCAAGCTCTCCGGCAGCGGCTCCTGGATGTCGCGGCCGAGCCGCTTCACGTAGTCGGCGATCTCGTAGCGGGCGAGGCCGATATCGGCCAGCGTCCGGTCGTCCATCGCCATCAGCTCGTTATAGACCTCGCGGCGGCGGGCCCAGGCGATCGCCGGGCGCACGACCAGGTTGACCAGCAGGCGGCTGAACTCGGCGAACAGGGTCGCCTCGTCACGGCCGGCGACCGCCTGGGCCGCGACGCTGCCGATCTGGCTGCGGGTCAGGCCGAGGTCGGCCAGCATCCGGCCGTCCAGGCGCGACAGCTCGCGCTCGATGGCGGCGCGCTTGAAGTGCTTCTGGACCGCGTTGGTCACGGCAGCGCCGAAGCGCGCCAGGGCCGCAAAGCCGGTCTCGTTGGCAACATCCGTGGACCAGGTCTCACGGGCGGTTGCAGTGGGGTTGATCATCCGATTCATGGTTCTCTCGCAGATCCGATCGTCTCGAAGACAAATTGGCTAAAGAGGCGTGTCTTGGTCCCTCTCTCCCAGGTCCCCCCGGGAACGAGAGGAATGTATGTTTCCGGAGCCATGCGAGGCAGGGGGGATGCTGCATTGCAGTAATGCCCCGCCCGCATGTCATGGTGTGACCACGATCACGGTGCGCATGGCTCGGCCGAATGCTGCGTCGGTGATTCCAGCCAACCCATTGTTTTCATGAGAGAAACTGGGTTATGTTTTGGTTAAGGAGCAAAAACACAAAATTTACAAGGCGTTAACTGCCACAGCTAACGCCTTTGGGCGGCGCGCACTGCGACGGCGCGCCGCACTCCCCGCCGGGGAGATTACTCCGTCGCCGAGGCAGCGACGCGCGCCGCCTTGCGGCCGCGCAGAAGATGCCGGAAATCGGCCGCAATCGCCTGAAGCAGCGGCTCGCTCGCCGGCGAGACGCTGGCGGCAGTGGCGAACTCGCTGATATCGCTGCGATAAAGCCCGATATCGGCCAAGGCGCGATCGCTCAAGGAGCCGAGCTCGCGCTCGACCCGCTGGCGAATCTCCAGACGCTTGGCGGCATTCGCCAGGCTCTGGCGGGCGCGGGGGAAGAGACTCTGGGAGTGACCAGCAGTGGTGATCTGAGACATGAAACCCTCCAAACAGCGCACCGGAGGTCTAGGCCGGCGCCTATCGATAAGAGTAGGTCGGTTTCGGACGGATGCACCGTCTAATTTTGCATCGCAGCATCGAAAATGCTGCATAAGCGAAATAGCGCGGCCAGCGAAGATGGGTTAATTTCCGGCCCGATCATTGGGTTAAGGGCGGTGCGGCATGTCGGAAGGAACCTCGGGAACACGGGCAAGCGAGGGCTATCAAGGCGACGCGGCTTTGGCCGGCCTGCTCAAGGCGCGCAAATCCTATGTCGATCTGCCGGCGCTGAAGGCGATGATCGGCGGCGTGGCCGCCGCGCCCGCCGGTGATCGCGCCGAGGACTGGATGAGCCTGGTGGCGCCCGAGCCGGACGAGGCGGTGAAGCAGCAGCTCCGGGCGCTGCGCGCCGGCTTCGCGCCGAAAGGCGCGCCGGCGCCGAAGAGCATCGCCGACCGGCTTTCCGCCCTGCGGGCGGAGATGAAGGCGCAAGGGCTCGACGGCTTCATCATCGGCCGCGGCGACGAGCACCAGGGCGAATACGTGCCGCAGCGCGCCGACCGCCTGGCCTGGATCAGCGGCTTCCACGGATCGGCCGGCGCCGCCGTCGTCATGGCGGATGGCGTAAACCAAGGGGCGGCAATCTTCGTCGACGGCCGCTACACCTTGCAGGTGCGCGAGGAGGTCGATCCGAAGCTCTACGAATACCAGCATCTCGTCACCGAGCCGCCGGAGCGATGGATCGAGACGCATCTCAAGAAGGGCCAGCGCATCGGCTTCGATCCCTGGCTCTTCACCGTCGACCAGGCGCGGCGCCTGACCGAGGCCGCGGCGAAGGCCGGGGGTACGGCGGTGCCGGTCGAGAAGAATCCGCTGGATGCCGTCTGGACCGATCAGCCGGAGCCGCCGATCGCGCCGGTGACGCCGCAGGACATGCGCTATGCCGGCCGCAGCGCAGAGGAAAAGCGCCGCGCCATGGGCAAGGCCCTCGCCGACGAGGGCCAGGATGCGGCGATCATCACCGCGCCGGATTCGCTGGCCTGGCTGCTCAATGTGCGGGGCGGCGACGTGCCGCGCACGCCCTTCGCGCTCGGCTTCGCCGTGCTGCATAGGGACGGGCATGTCGATGTCTTCATGGATCCCCGCAAGTTCACCCCGGCCACGATGAGCCATCTCGGCAACGAGGTGACGGTGCAGCCGCGCGACGGCTTCGCCGCCGGGCTCGACGCTTTGGGCAAGGAGAAGAAGAGGGTCGCGATCGACGCCAGCACGGCGGGCGTCTGGATCCGCGATCGCCTCGCCAAGGCAGGCGCGGTAGTGAAGGTCGGCGAAGATCCCTGCGCCTTGCCGAAGGCGACCAAGAATGATGTCGAGATCGAGGCCACCCGCGCCGCGCATCGCCGCGATGGTGCTGCGATCACGCGCTTCCTCGCCTGGCTGGCGCAGGAAGCGCCGAAGGGCAACCTGACCGAGATCCAGGCGGCGGAGAAGCTCGCCGCGTTCCGGCGGCAGGATCCGCTGTTCCGCGATTTCAGCTTCGACACGATCTCGGGCGCCGGGCCGAACGGCGCGGTGGTGCATTACCGCGTCAACGAGAAGACCAACCGCAAGATCGAGACCAACTCGCTCTATCTGGTCGATAGCGGTGGGCAGTATTTCGACGGCACCACCGACATCACCCGCACCATCGCCATCGGTACGCCGACCGCCGAGATGAAGGATCGCTTCACCCGCGTGCTCAAGGGGCATATCGCGCTCGGCACGGTGAAGTTCCCGAAGGGCACCAGCGGCAGCAGCCTCGACGTGCTGGCGCGCCGGCCGCTCTGGGAGATCGGGCTCGATTACGATCATGGCACCGGCCATGGCGTCGGGAGCTATCTCTCGGTGCATGAGGGGCCGCAGCGGATCTCCAAAGTGCCGAACCGCGTGGCGCTCGAGCCCGGCATGATCATCTCCAACGAGCCCGGCTACTACAAGACCGGCGAATACGGCATCCGGATCGAGAACCTGGTCGTGGTGCAGCCGGCGGAGCGCGAGCCGAACATGCTGCAATTCGAGACCATCACCCTGGCGCCGATCGACATCAATGCGATCGACCGCAGCCTGCTGACCGCCGACGAGGTGGCGTGGCTCAACGCCTATCACAAGCGGGTGCGCGAAACCCACGCACCGCATCTCGACGCACCGACCAAAGCCTGGCTCGAAGCGGCGACACGGCCGATCTGATGGACGATGCGATCGAACTGACGATCGAGCCTCGGGTCCGCGATATCGGGCATTTCTCGGTGCATCGCCTGCTGCCGGTTGCGCAGCGGCGTTCGGTCGGGCCGTTCGTCTTCCTCGATCGCATGGGGCCGCATACTTTCGCGGCGGGCGAGGGCATGGATGTGCGGCCGCATCCGCATATCGGCCTCGCCACTGTCACCTATCTGTTCGAGGGCGAGATCATGCACCGGGACACGCTGGGCTCGGTGCAGGCGATCCGGCCCGGCGACGTCAACTGGATGACCGCGGGCTCCGGCATCGCACATTCCGAACGCACGCCGGCGGAGCAGCGCCACGGCGGCGCCAGCGCCTTCGGCATCCAGTCCTGGGTCGCCTTGCCGAAAGCGCGCGAGGAGGCGGCGCCGGCCTTCTTCCATCACGGCAAGGATGCGCTGCCGGAGGGAGAGCAGGGCGGCGGTGTGCGGATCCGCGTCATCGCCGGCAGTGCCTTCGGACTCACCTCGCCGGTGGCGACCTTCGTCGAGACGCTCTATTGCGACGTGACGATGCCGACGCATGGCCGACTTACGGTGCCCAATGAGCATGCGGAGCGGGCCGTGCTGCCGATCTCCGGCGAGATCGCGATCGACGGACATCCGGTGCCGCCAGGCGCGCTGCTGGTGCTGCGCCCGGGAATCGCGGTCACGGTCGAGGCGCTCGATCCGGCGCGGCTGATGCTCATCGGCGGCGAACCGCTCGACGGGCCGCGGCACATATGGTGGAATTTCGTCTCCTCCTCGAAAGACCGGATCGAACAGGCCAAGGCGGACTGGAAGAGCGGCCGGTTCGGACAGGTGCCGGGCGAGACGGAGTTCATTCCACTGCCCGATTAGTGCTATCAGTCTCGTCCTCTCCTATTTGCCCCTGCGCGGATGACGACCTCCCAGACCTTGCCACCGGCGCTCGGCCGATCGGTCCTCAAATACCGCGACTACCGCCTGTTCCTGGCGGCGCGGTTGCTGGTGACGGCGGCGATCCAGATCCAGTCCGTCGCCGTCGGCTACCAGGTCTATGAGATCTCGCACGACACGCTGGCTTTGGGCTTCGTCGGGCTGGCGCAGTTCCTGCCGATGCTGGCGCTGATCCTGCCGGCGGGCGATCTCGCCGACCGCTACAACCGGCGCGTCATCCTGTTGGTCTCCTGCATCGTCGAGGCGGCGGTCGCCGCCGGCTTCCTGCTGCTGACCATCTTCCATGTGCAGAGTCTCGGGTGGTTCTATGCGGTGCTCGCATTGTTCGGCGTCGTCCGGACCCTGTCGGCCCCCGCGAGCCAGTCGCTGGTGCCGCTGCTGGTGCCGCCGGAATCGCTGTCCCGCGCCATCGCCTGGGCCTCCTCCGCCTTCCAGACCGCGACCATCGTCGGCCCTGCATTGGGCGGCGCACTCTACGTGCTCGGGCCCGAGGTGGCATACGGCGTCTGCTTCGTCCTCTCGATCGTCGTCGCGGCCCTGTTCGCGATGATCCATGCGCCGCTGGCGGTGCGGCGATCGAAAGCCGAAGGCTCGGCGTTCGATCGCGCCAAGGAGGGCATCGCCTATGTGAAGGACCGGCCGATCATCCTCGGCGCGATCTCGCTCGATCTCTTCGCGGTGCTGCTGGGCGGTGCCACCGCATTGCTGCCGGCCTATGCCAAGGACATCCTGATGGTAGGCCCGGTGGGGCTCGGCATCCTGAGGACCGCGCCGGCGCTCGGCGCCGCGGTCACCGGACTGATCCTCGGCTGGAAGCCGCTCGACCACAAGACCGGACCCTGGATGTTTGCCTGCGTCGCCTTGTTCGGTGCTTCGACCATCGTGTTCGGCGTGTCGCAGGACTTCACCGTCTCGCTGGTGGCCCTGGTGGTGCTCGGCGCCTCCGACATGGTCAGCGTCTTCGTGCGCCAAACCCTGGTCCAGATGGCGACACCGGACCACATGCGCGGCCGGGTCAGTGCCGTGAGCATGCTGTTCGTGGGCGCCTCCAACGAGCTGGGCGAGTTCGAATCCGGCGTCATGGCGCGCCTGTTCGGCACCATCCCGTCGGTGGTGATCGGCGGGGTCGGCACCCTGCTGGTGGTGGCGATCTGGATGGGCCTGTTTCCCGATCTCCGGCGGGTGGACCGGCTGACCGACGCCAAGCCGTCGCCGGGGCAGGAACAAGCAGGGTCGGTCAGCCGTTCGTCAGAGAGCCAAACGATGGTCTGATCCGGGCAAGCATTGACCCAGGGCGTTGACCGGGGCGCGTCGACGGGAGCTAGGCTGGACCGGATCCAGGCGCTCCCCCGGTAATTGAGGCTGGATGAACATCGCATCGTCGATCCATGAACTGCTGCAAGCGGGGCTCTCCCATCCCTTGTTCCTGCCGCTGCTCATCGTTCTGGCCACCTTCATCCTGGAGGATGCGACCACGATTCTGGTGGGGGTTTGGGCCGCAACGGGGAACCTTTCGCCGGAAATTGCACTGGTGTCGCTGTATATCGGCATCGTGCTGGGCGATTTCGGCCTCTATGGTTTCGGCCGTCTGGCTGCCTGGCCGAGGATGGGCGCACGCATCGCCCGCCACGACCGACTGCTGCCATTCCGCGAATGGCTGGAGAACCGCCTGGTGCTCGCGACCTTCACGGTACGATTCCTCCCGGGCCTGAGGCTGCCGGCCTATACGGCAACCGGCTTCTTCGGCATGCCGTTTCGCCGCTTTGCCGTCACCGTGATGCTGGCGACCGCGATCTGGACCACGGGGCTGTTCGCGGCCGCCTATTTCTTCGGCGCAGCGACTGCCGATCTGCTGGGGAGCTGGCGCTGGCCGCTCTGCCTGGTCCCGATCGTCGTGCTGATGCTGATCGGACGATGGAGCCGCCGCAGTGTCGCGAGGGGTCATGCACGATCTTGACGGCGCCGCCGCGCACGCGCGGGAACCCGCCGACTCTCTTGCGCGCGAGCGCGCCGCCTGGGGCTTCCTCGAAGGCATGCCGGAGCTTGCGACCGACGGTCGCCCGCTTTCCAGCTTCGAGGATGCATCGCCGTTTCTCTTCTATTTTCCGGTCGGCGTCTATTGGACCTGGCTGTCGCTCAAATATTTGAGCATCGGCCTGCCGTCTCTCGCCAATCCCAGCATCAGCGCCGGCGGGCTCTGCGGCGAATCGAAATCGGATGTGCTGCATCTGCTGGGTCCCCACGGCAAGGCGGCGCTGGCGCCCTTCACGACGGTCGACGATGGCACGCTCGCGGTCGCGCTGCGTGCCATGGCCGATGCGGGATTGGACTTTCCCGTCGTGGCGAAGCCGGATATCGGCCGGCGCGGCAGCGGCGTCGAAGGCATTGCGGACGAGGACGCCCTCGCCGCCTATCTCGCGCGGTTCCCGGCGGGCCGGCGGCTGATCCTGCAGCGCATGGTGCACGACGAAGCGGAGGCGGGCGTCTTCTATGTGCGCAAGCCGGGCGAGAAGCGCGGCCGCATCGTCTCGCTGACGCTCAAATATTTCCCGCGCGTGCTGGGCGACGGACACTCGACCCTGCGCGCGCTGATCGCAGCCGATCCGCGCGCGAGCAAGCTCTCTCATCTCTATCATCGGCGCCTCGGCGCGCGGCTGGACGAGGTGCCGGCGGAGGGCGAAAGCGTGCGGCTGGTCCATGTCGGCAACCACTGCAAGGGCGCCATCTTCCGCAACGGGCAGCGTTACGTGACGACGGCGATGGAAGAGGCCTTCGCCGCGGTCTCGGACGAGATCCCCGATTTCTATTTCGGGCGATTCGACGTGCGGTTCCACAGCCTCGAAGATCTGCAGCAGGGACGGGGCTTCACCATCATCGAGGTGAACGGCGCCGGCAGCGAGGCGACGCATATCTGGGACCGGCAGACGCGGCTGATCGATGCCTATCGCGGACTCTTCATGCAGATCCGCCTCGCCTTCGAGATCGGCGCCGCAAATCGACGCCGCGGCCTGAAGCCGATGAGCGGCATCGCGCTGCTGCGCTGCTATCTCGCCGAGAAGAAGCTGATCTCCGCCTATCTCTGATCCGCAAATCTCTGATCCGCAAGGTCGGGGTCACCGTCTTATCATCGCCATGCCACAATTGCGCCGAATTGACGCGGCACACGATTTGACAGCGGGGATACGGAAGACCTGAGGCCACAGCCGCCGGACAATCGCGCGCCCTGCGGCAGCTATGCGAACCGCCCGGCGCCCGATCTGCTAGCTTCCGCGCCCATCGCTTCGCGTCGACGGGAGGAGTCGACGCGGGCAGCAACGCGGAGCATGGATGGTTTCCCACGTCAGAGCCTGGGCCGTTTCCTGGATCGCTCTGGTCGCCGGCAGCGCGCTCGGCGCCCAAGCCGATCCCGCAGATCATCCGCCCGCACCCGCCGTCGCATTGTTCGTCAATCTTGCCGACACGCAACTGCCGTCCGGCACCCCGTCCGATATACGCAAGCAGATGGACCTCGGCCGCCTGCCGGTGCTCATCTCGACCGGCTCGACGACCGATGTCGGCGTCACCGCGAACCACAACATGTCGCTCGATCCAGGCCTCTCGATCGACACGCATGGCTCGATCAGCCGCACGCGCTTCGCCGGCTTCCTGCTGGGCGATGCGCCCGGAACCGAGCGCGGCAGCGGCCAGGCCACGCTGCACTACAGCCACGATTGGTTCGATCTGCGCACCAGTCCCGGCTTCTCGGCGGAAGGGCCGGAAGCGGGATTGCGGTTCGGCACCGCGCTCGACAACCGCATTGCGATCAGCATGCCGCGCGGCTGGGACCTCGCCGCAGCCTCGCATCTGGCGCAGCGCAATGCCGCGATGACGGAAGGCGAAGCAGGGCGGGACGGATCGACCTCCCTCGATCTGACGCGTCACCTGGCGTCATCATCGTCGATCGGGGTCGGCTATTCCTATGGCTGGAACAGTCCGGAAAGCGCCGCGGTGAGCTCACAGCGTCAGGTCGAGGTCTCGGCAAATTTTGCCTTCCTCGCCGACGTGAACTGCAGCGCCCAGTATCGCCAGAGCCTGTCCGCCGACGCGCCGTCGCGGGCGCTCGATCTCGGCATGGATTGGGATCTGATGTCCCAGGGCTTCGGCGGCACGCGCTTCAAGGCCGATCTCAGCCTGCAGCACACCGACCCGGATGCCGATCTCGAAGCGCTCAGCGGCACCGCGAATGTCGGGCTCGCGATGAAGTTCTAGCGCGCTCGCCCCGCCGGTGTGAATAGCCGGGTGTGTGAATTACCGTCGAGTCGACGCGCGTTTGACAAGAATTCGACGGAAGACCTGAAGACACAGCGGCTATCAAATCGTTTCCATCGGGGAACTTATGCGAACTTGGCCGCGCGTGTTCTGGTAGCTTCCCGGCCGTCGCTCATCGTTAGTGGCCGCGTCGCGGCACGAAGGGGACCATACATGAGGGAGTTTCCAAAGGCGTGGGCCGCGTCCGGCTCGGCCATGCTGCGCGGCGACGCGTCGCTGCATTCCGAGCTGACAGATGAAGCCACGCCGCTGGTATTACTGGCCGAGGCTGCAGATAACCCCGTGATCCTGGTCGCCGAGCGGCGGCCGGCTCCATTCATTCGTTATTGGTCGGTGCTGAGCGCTGCCGCCGCCGGCTGGGCCACGCTCGCGATCGCCTATTGCCCCTGGCATCTGATGCCCCAGTCGCTGCACGAGTTCGGTGTGGTCCTGTTCGGCGCCGCGGCCGGAGGCTCCGGCGCGCTGGTGATGAGCCTGCATCCCGAAGAAAAGCCGTAACCCCGGATCGGCCGGCCGGTCGCGATCCCGGAACCCGACCGGAAACACCCCGTTCTCCTTCCTTCAGGCATGGAACGGGGCGGGTGTTGCTGTCATGGCACAGAGGCCGCATCGATTTCACAGCGGGTTGCGTCTCGGGAGATTGACGCTTGGCGCCATGATCCTGGCGAGTGGCCCGGTTTGGGCGCAGGCCGATGCCGGCGGCGAGATCAATGACGGCGCGTTTCCGCCGGGCGTCGACTGCAGCAAGCTCGAGACGCCGAAGATCCGGGTGGAATGCCAGACCTTCCAGGCGCATCGCTCGCCGGAGCGCGATGCGGTGCCGCCGGGCACGCCGGCCATCCCGATGCCCGGCGAGTCCAACAGCATGAGCGGTCCCTATATCGGCCCAGATCAGGATCTCGGGCCGAATCGGGATTCGCAGGATATCCTGCATGGCAGGCGCACCAGCCACTGACGAGCCGGGCCGGCGTTCCCGTCCGGATTTCTCCGAAAAACCCCGGTCCGAATAGCCCCGCCCGCCAGCGACGAAGCGGGAACGCCGGGCCTATGCGCCGGTTGGATTCATACGGGCGTAGTTGTTCCACGGAAGGAGCGACGCCATGAACTCCACCGATATGCGATCTTGGTTGGCCGGCGCATGCGCGGCCGCCGCAATCATGGGCGCCGCGTCGGGGCAGGCCTTTGCCCAGGCGCAGAGCTATCCGCAAATCTCCAACTGCCTGTCGCCGCAGAACATGACGCAGCGGCAGGAATGCAGCATCCAGCGTCAACCGTTCTACACCAGCGATGACCGCACCGTGCGGCATCCGAACGCGCAGGACGGCCGGATGGAGATGAACCTGGACGATGGCGGCGGCGGCACGCAGATGCCCGTCGTGCCGAATACCACCGGCGCGCCGGTGACCAGCGGCGGCGCCGACGGCATCGGCCCATCGGTCGATTGACAAGGTTGCGCCGATCGGTCCGGTGCCGATCACCGGGCCGGTCCATCGAGGCGGCCTTCCGGATCACCCCCGGAAGGTCGTTTCGCTTTCGGAGCGGGCCGCGCGGGCGAGGCGCTAGGCGGCGAAGATCTTGCCGGGATTCATCCGGTTCTGCGGATCGAGCACCTGCTTCAACTGGCGCATGACGGCGACGGCGTCGCCGTGCTCGGCCTGCAGGAAGGGGATCTTGCCATAGCCGATGCCGTGCTCGCCGGTGCAGGTGCCGCCCATCGCGATGGCCCGCAAGGCGAGGCGCTCGACGAAATCGTGGCAGTTCTTGAGCTCGGCCGGATCGTCGGGATCGAGCAGCACGGTGACATGGAAATTGCCGTCGCCGACATGGCCGACGATCGGCGCCAGCAATCCGTGGCTCTCGATATCCTTGCGGGTCTCCAGGATGCAATCGGCCAAGCGCGAGATCGGTACGCAGGCATCGGTCGCCCAGGCCTTCGAGCCCGGCCGCAGCGCCAGGCACGAATAGAGCACGTTGTGCCGCGCCTCCCATAGCTTGGAGCGCTCCTCGGGCTTGTTGCTCCAGCGGAAGCCGCCGATGCCGAACTCCGTGCCGAGCGCGGCCACCATCTCGGCCTGCTCCTTGACCCCGCGCTCGGTGCCGTGGAACTCGAAGAACAGAGCCGGCTGCAGCGGATAATCGAGCTTGGCGTATTTGATCAGCGCGTCCATCTGCACTTCATCGACCAGCTCGATGCGCGCCACCGGCACGCCGGCCTGGATGGTGCGGATCACGGTGTTGACCGCGTCGCCGACCGTCGGGAAGAGCGCGACCGCGGCGGCCATCTGCTCCGGCACGCCGTAGAGACGGACGCGGATCTCGGTGATGATGCCGAGCGTGCCCTCCGAGCCGACGAAGAGCCGCGTCAGATCGTAGCCCGCCGCCGACTTGCGCGAGCGGCCACCGGTATGGATCACGCGCCCGTCGGCCAGGACCACGGTGAGACCGAGCACGTTCTCGCGCATCGTGCCGTAGCGCACCGCATTGGTGCCGCTGGCGCGGGTCGCCGACATGCCGCCGATCGTGGCGTCGGCGCCGGGATCGATCGGGAAGAACAGGCCGGTATCCTTGAGATAGGCGTTCAGTGCCTTGCGGGTGACGCCGGCCTGGACCTTGGCGTCGAGATCCTCGGCATTGACCTCGAGCACCTGGTTCATCTGCGAGAGGTCGATGGTTACGCCGCCTTCCAGCGCCGCGACATGACCCTCGAGCGAGGTACCGACGCCGAACGGGATGACCGGCGCGTCATGCTTGTTCGCCAGCTTGACGATGCCGACGACGTCTTCGGTCGAGCGCGCGAAGGCGACGACATCCGGCGCATAACCCGGATGGTAGGATTCGTCGCGGCCATGGCGCTCCAGGATGCCGGCATTGGTGCTGACGCGGTCGGCGCCGAGCAGGGCGGTCAGTTCCGCGACCAGGCCGTCGGTGTCCTTGGTGCGGTGGTTGGGGATCATCGCGTGGTTGTCCTCTTTTAGTCTACGCCGCCTCAGGCAGTTCCAAGGCCCTCACCCAACCCCTCTCCCTACGGGCGAGGGCTTCATACAGTGCGCGCGAAGCGCGCATATGATCTCCTTCCCCCGTTGGGGGGAAGGCAGGGATGAGGGTCTTGCCACAGCCTGAGACCTATCAAGCACTTCCGTAGCCGCCGCCGCCCGGGGTTTCGATAACGAACAGATCGCCGGCCTGCATTTCGGCCTTGTCGGTTCCCTGCAATTCGAGCACCGATCCGTCCTTGCGTTCAACATGATTTCTCCCCAGCGCGCCGGGCGCGCCGCCCGCCATGCCGTAGGGATGGATGCGGCGGTGCCCGGAAAGGATGGCGGCGGTCATGGCTTCGCGGAACCTGACCCGGCGCACGACACCGTCGCCGCCGCGATGCCTGCCCTTGCCGCCGCTGCCCTTGCGGATCGAGAAGCTGTCGAGCAGGACCGGGAAGCGCCATTCCAGCACTTCGGGATCGGTCAGGCGCGAATTGGTCATGTGGGTCTGCACCGCATCGGTGCCGTCGAAATCGGGGCCGCCGCCGGAGCCGCCGGAGACGGTCTCGTAATATTGATAGCGGTCGTTGCCGAAGGTGAAGTTGTTCATCGTGCCCTGGGCCGCCGCCATCACGCCCATCGCGCCGTAGAGCGTGTCGGTGATCGCCTGCGAGGTCTCGACATTGCCGCTGACCACGGCGGCGGGGTATTTCGGCCGCAGCATCGAGCCTTCCGGGATCACGATGTCCAGCGGCTCGAGGCAGCCGGCATTCATCGGGATCTCGTCGTCGATCAGCGTGCGGAAGACATAGAGCACGGCGGCCTTGGCCACAGCCGACGGCGCATTGAAGTTGTTGGCGAGCTGCTTGCTGGTGCCGGTGAAATCGACCTTGGCGCCCCGGCTCTTGCGATCGACGGTGACGGTGACCGCGATCTTGGCGCCGTCATCCATCTCGTAGACGAAGCTGCCATCCTTGAGCCGGTCGATGACGCGGCGCACCTGCTCGGCGGCATTGGCGCGGACGTGGTCCATATAGGCGTGCACCACGTCGAGGCCGAAATCCTTCACCATGCGGTGAAGCTCCTGCACGCCCTTCTCGTTGGCGGCGACCTGGGCTGCGAGGTCGGCGATGTTCTGGTCGGGATTGCGCGCCGGATATTTGCCGGAGCCGAGGATCCGCCGCATCTCGGCTTCGAGGAAGTGGCCCCGATCGACCAGCTTCACATTGTCGATGAGGACGCCTTCCTCCTCGACGGTCCGGCTGTCGGGCGGCATCGAGCCCGGCGTGATGCCGCCGACATCGGCATGATGGCCGCGGC
>DASZYM010000308.1:0-8967 GCA_035545355.1 Dongiaceae bacterium | reverse complement strand
ACTTCGACGCCGAGCCGGTTCAACAGACGGATGGTCGCCGCATTGATTTCCGGCTGGATCACCGACTGCACGCAGCCGGCCAGCAAGGCGACGCGGCCGCGGCGTTTGCCCTCGGCAGGCCAGACCTGCGGCCGATCGGTTTGCGCCGGCCCCTTGGGCGCGGCCGCCATGGCCAGCGCATGGCCGAGCCGCTTCGGCAGCCAATGTGCCGCGCCCAGCGCGCGGGCCGCCGCGGCGCCGATCATCATCGCGCGGAACAGCGCCGGCCGCGGCAGAACGAAGGCCAGCATCCGGCGATACCAGGCTTCGCCGAGCGGCCGCTTGAAGGTGCGCGCGATATGCGCCCGGCCGTGATCGACCAGGTGCATGTAGTGCACGCCGGAGGGACAGGTCGTCATGCAGCTCAGGCACGAGAGGCAGCGGTCGATATGCTTGGCGTCGGTCGCCGTCGCGTCCCGGCCTTGCTCGAACATCTCCTTCATGAGGTAGATGCGGCCGCGCGGGCTGTCGAGCTCGTCGCCCAGCAGCACATAGGTCGGGCAGGTCGCGGTGCAGAAGCCGCAATGCACGCAGGTGCGGAGGATCTTCTCGGATTCCGCGGTATCCGGATCGGCGAGCTGGGCGAGGCTGAAATGGGTCTGCATATCAGAGGCCTTCGACCATCCGTCCGGGATTGAGGATGCCGTCCGGATCGAAAGCCTGCTTCACCCGCCGCATCAGCGCCGGCGATCCCTCGACCTCGAAGACCGGCCCCTTGGCCCGGGCCGCCTCCGGCGCGCGGATCAGCGTCGCGTGGCCGCCGCATCGCGTGAGCGCGCTGCGCACGTGCTCGGCATTGGCGCCGTGCTCGAGCGGCAGCGAAAGCCAGATCAGCCCGCCGCCCCAATCGAGATAGAAGTCGCTGCCCTGGACCTCGATGGCGAAGCTGGCGGCGATGCCCGGCCCGTGGTTCGGCGGCACCGAGACGCGCCACAGGATGTTCTCCGGATCGAAGAAGCCCGCGACGTCGCGGATCTCCCGCCAGAGCACGACCGAGTTCGTCGTGTGCAGCTCCTCGCTCTCGCCGCCGAGATCGCGGCGCAGAGCGGCGCAATGATGCGCGACCGAGGGCGCCGACCCCTCGACGCGCAGGGCCGTGACGCTGCCGCGACCGCCGACCAGCTCGGTCTTGGAACGCTGCGCCAGCAGATCGGGCAGATAGGCGGCGCCGTTGACGTCATAAGCGCCGCCGAGCGCCTTGGTCATAGCCGCGCTGGCCGCGGGTCCGTCGAGGCCGTAGAGCAGCACCGTCCGCGTCTTCTCCGGCCGCGGCAGCGTCTTCACCGTGACCTCGTCCATCAGCGCCAGGGTGCCGAACGACCCCGCCATCAGCTTGGGCAGGTCGTAGCCGGTGACGTTCTTCACCACCTGGCCGCCGGCCTTGAAGATCTCGCCGCGGCCATTGACCGCGGTGAAGCCGAGAAAGTGGTCGCGCGCCGCCCCCGCCGCGAAGCGCCGGGAGCCGGCGAGGTTGGTGGCGAGCACGCCGCCCAACGTGTCGCCGCGCGGACTCCCCGCATCATCCGGCGAATAGAGGGCGGTGAAATCCGGCGGCTCGAAGGCGAGATGCTGGCCGCGTTCGGCGAGAGCGACGACGATCTCGCGCATATGCGTGCCGGCGCGCGCGGTCAGAACCAGCTCTTCCGGATGGTAGGAGACGATGCCGGACATGGCCGCGGTCGTGATCTGCTTCTTCGCCTCGACCGGGCGGCCGAAGCCCCGCTTGGTGCCGGCGCCGAGGATTTCCAGCGGAGTCTTCTCCGCCGCCGCGGCGCGCAGGATTCCGGCGGCCTCGTCGAGCGAGGCTGGGCTGAGCAATTCCATGTCAGAACCGGGGAAGCTCGGGATGCGGGAGCTGCCCGCCATGCACATGCAGGCGCCCGAGCTCGGCGCAGCGGTGCAGCGTCGGAAACACCTTGCCGGGATTGAGCAGCAGGTCGGGATCGAAGGCGCATTTCAGCCGCTGCTGCTGCGCAAGATCGACCTCGGAGAACATGGTCGGCATGAGATCGCGCTTCTCGACGCCGACGCCGTGCTCGCCGGTCAGCACGCCGCCCACCTCCACGCAGAGCTTCAGGATGTCGGCACCGAACTCTTCCGCCGCATCGAGCTCGCCCGGCTTGTTGGCATCGTAGAGGATCAGCGGATGGAGATTCCCGTCGCCGGCATGGAACACGTTGGCGACCTTGAGGCCGTGCTGCTTCGAGAGCTCGCCCATCCGCCTTAGCACATCCGGCAGGCGACGCCGCGGAATCGTGCCGTCCATGCAGTAATAGTCCGGCGAGATGCGCCCGACCGCCGGGAACGCCGCCTTGCGGCCGGCCCAGATCTTCAGCCGCTCGGTCTCGTCGCGGCTCACCCGCAATCCTTGGGCGCCTTTCGCGGTGCAGATCTCCGAGACTTTCTGCAGCAGGTGGTCGCATTCGACCGTCGGCCCGTCGAGCTCGACGATCAGCAGCGCCTCGGCGTCCAGGGGATAGCCGGCATGGACGAAGTCCTCGGCGGCATGGATCGCGGGGCGGTCCATCATCTCCATGCCGGCGGGGATGATGCCGGCGCCGATGATCGCGGCCACCGCCGCGCCGGCCTGCTCGTTGCTGGGGAAGCCGGCGACCAGCGCCTTGGCCGTCTCCGGCCGGCGCAGCAGGCGCACCGTCACCTCGGTCACCACGCCGAGCAATCCTTCCGAGCCGGTCAGCACGCCCATCAGGTCATAGCCGGCCGCGTCGAGATGCTTGCCGCCCAGCCGGATCACCTCGCCGTCGATGGTCACGAATTCGAGGCCGAGCAGATTGTTCGTGGTGAGACCGTATTTCAGGCAATGCACGCCGCCCGAATTTTCCGCGACATTGCCGCCGATCGAACAGGCGATCTGGCTCGACGGATCCGGCGCGTAATAGAAGCCCGCCGCCATCGCCGCATGGCTGATCGCAAGGTTGGGGACGCCCGGCTGCACGACCGCGCAGCGATTGGCCACGTCGATCTCGAGGATCCGGTTGAGCTTGCCCAAGCCCAGCAGCACGCCGTCGGCGAGCGGCAGCGCCCCGCCGGAAAGCGAGGTCCCCGCGCCGCGCGGCACCACCTTCAGCCCGCGCTCGGCGCAGAAGCGCAGCACCGTCGCCACCTCCGCCGTCGTCCGCGGCAAGGCGACGAAGAGCGGCGGCTGGCGATAGGCGGTCAGGCCGTCGGTCTCATAGGCCTTGAGGGCGACGGGCTCGGCGATCACGCCTTCGGCGCCCAGCAATTGGGTGAGCGCCGCGGCCAGCCGCGGCTTGTCATCGATGGTCTTCCGGTCCGGTTCGGGCATGTGCATGGCGGCACTATTGCGCGAACCCGGAGCCACGGGAAGCCGGGTGAGGCCGAATCCCCAAAACGAAACCGCGCGGGGGTTGAGCCCGCGCGGTCGTTCGAAACTGGATCGGGCTCCGGGGAAATTACCCCTGGCGAGCCTTGAAGCGCGGATTGGTCTTGTTGATCACATAGACCCGGCCGCGGCGGCGGACGATGCGGCAATCCTTGTGCCGCGTCTTGGCCGACTTCAGTGAGTGAATGACCTTCATGGCCGGTATCCTTTAATCTCGAAACGCGGCGGGAACATAGTGGCGCGGGCCGCTCCTGTCAACGACCGCCCCGTCGCCAGGCAAGAACCTGATTCTACTGGATTATTCCACTTTGCCGCCGCTGCCCATCTTGATCCCGTAGTAGCGGCGGAGCTGCAGGACCCCGGAATCCAGCGCCGAGACGCGGCGGGTCCAGAGCCCGACCTCCGCCACCGCTTCCTCGGGATGGGCCTTGGCGCAAGCAAGCCCCGAGGGGTCGGTGGTGAAGTTCACCCAGGCATCGATGATGGCGGAGCGATAGAGCGCGGTCTGGTCCTCATCGACCCGCACATCGATCTTCAGGGTCTTGAACTGCTTCTGATAGTCGTCGTCGAGCCAGAAGCCGCTGCCCTCCTCGGCGGCGAATTCCTTGAGCCTCGGATCGTCCGCGGCGACGCCGGGCGCGCGCACGAAATCGGTGAGCGAGACCTGGCCGCGCGCCTTCAGCGCCCGCTCGAACAGCGCCAGCAGCTTCTCCTTCTCCTTCACCCGATAAAGCGAGGCATGGGAGAAGATGCAGTCATATCCGGCCGGCTTCGGCTGGAAGTCCTGGACGCGATACGGCTTGATCTCCGCCTTCTTCGCGCCCTTCCTGGTCGAAAGCTCCTGGGCCGCCTCGGCCATCGCGGGGTTGCTCTCGAACCCCTGGACCCAGACGCCGAACTCATCGGTGACCGCGCGGGTGCCGCCGCCCAAACCGGCGCCGAAATCCATCACCGTCATGCTGGGGTTGAGCGCAAACGGCTTCACCATATTCAGGATGAATCCGGAGCCGCCGGGCTGGGTGAAGCCGTCGCCCCAGAGCTGCTGCGCCACTTTGGTCGCCGGCCGATCGAGCAGCGGCAGGTCCGCCGCGGCCGCCGCTGCCGGAGCCGAAGCCGCCGCTTTCACCGGGGCGGATTCCCCGGGCAGCTCATAGCCCTCCCACCAGGCCTTGAAACGGACCTTGAAGGACGGTTTGGTCGGCTGCGCGATGCTCTGGGCTCCCATGCACGGCTCGATGAGGATAGGCTCAAACTCCTCGAATATATTGGTGCCCTGGTTAACGAAAGCTTCTATGTTCGCGGCGCCCGACCGAATATCCGGATCACGGCCGACCGCGAGTTTCCTGACGTCCCAGCCCTCATCATGACCCCCGATTGCGATTTCCTGGTGATCGGCGCCGGCGTTTCCGGCGCCGCCGCGGCCTATGAGCTGGCGGCCCATGGCCGCGTCCTCCTGCTGGAGATGGAGGACCAGCCCGGCCATCACAGCTCCGGCCGGTCGGCGGCACTCTACACGCCGAATTACGGGCCGGCCGTCGTGCGCCGGATCTGCCAGGCCGCCTATCCGTTCTTCCGCGATCCGCCGTCCGGCTTCGCCGAGCATCCGCTGCTCTCGCCGCGCGGCGCGCTCAGCATCACGGTCGAGGATCCGGACGGCATCGCCGATGCGCTGCTCCAGGACGCCGGCGCCGAGCATCCGATCGAGGAGATCCCGATGGAGCGCGCGATCGCGCTCTGTCCGTCGATCCGCCCAGGCGTCTTCCGCCGCGCGCTCTACGAGCCCGGCGTCATGGACATGGACGCGGCGGCGATCCATCAGGGTTTCCTGCGCGGCCTGAAGGCGCGCGGCGGGAGGCTCGTCGTCTCCGCGGCGGTCGAGAGCCTGGAGCGCAGCGGCGGCGTCTGGACGGCGGTCACCCGCGCCGGCCGCTTCCGCGCGCCGATCGTCGTCAATGCCGCGGGCGCCTGGGCCGAGCGGATCGGCGATCTCGCCGGTGCGGCGCGCATCGGCCTGCAGCCGAAATTGCGCACCGCGATCCTGGTCGAGGCGCCGCCGGCATTCTGCGCGCCCGGCGTGCCGGTCGCCGACGTGCTCGATAGCTGGGCCTATTTCAAGCCGGAGGCGGGACGCGTCATGGCGTCGCCCGGCGACGAGACTCCGGTCGAGCCGATGGATGCCTATCCCGACGACATGGTGATCGCCGAGCTCGCCGACTATCTCGAGCGCCACACGCTGCTGAAGATCGAGCGCATCCTGCGGAGCTGGGCCGGGCTGCGCTCCTTCGTCGCCGACCACTGCCCGGTCGTCGGATTTGATTCCCGCGCCGAGGGCTTCTTCTGGCTCTGCGGCCAGGGCGGCTATGGGATCATGATGTCGCCGGTGCTGGGCCGCACCGCGGCCGAGCTCATCGTCAAAGATCGGCTGCCCGACGATCTCGCCGGGCGCGGTGTGAATGCCGGGATGCTCAGTCCGAATCGGCTGGCCGCCGCGTAAGGCCAGGAAAAGAACCCGGTTTGGTTAATGTTTATCCGCTTGGCGCGATTCAGCGCGCGTGGCACGATGCGCCGCATCGGCGACGGGATTGGACCCGATTCGCTGCCGGTGTCGGGTGCGTTCGACGCCGCGGCGGTATCGTTCGTGGGACGGTAGCCGAAATCCTGGTGGGGAAAAGTTGATGTCCGAGGATCGGAAGAAGTCGCGCGCCAGCGAGCGCCGCCAGGATCCGCGCTTCGTCGTCAATCTGCCGGCGCATGTGACGATCCGCGGCGAGCGCGTGTTGTGCAAGCTGATCGACATCTCGGAGCATGGCGCGCTGGTCGAGACCGCGGGTCCGGTCCATGTCGGCGACAAGGTCTCGCTCGACCTGCCGAATATCGGCCCCACCATCGCCACCGTGCTGCGCATCACGCCGAGCCATATGGCGATGATCTTCCCCGGCGCCGTGGTGATCTCGTCGCTGATGCCGAAGGACGACTGAGTCCCTTCAGGGCGTGGGCGGGACGCCGCGCACCATCTCCGCGACTTCGTATTCGCTGAATTCCTGGCTGTCCGGCAGTTCCAGATGCAGGAAGTCGGACTGGCGGTTGACCACGATGACCTCCCGCCGCTCGAGATAGGGCTGGGGCAGGATGTGCAGCCGGCTGCCGACTTCCAACCCGGCGGTGGTCGGCGACTGCACGCAGGCGCCGCGGCGCGAGACGTTGCAGTAATGCGTGACGGCGACCGTGCGGCGCGCTTCGGCATCGTCGAACACCAGGATCGCGGCGCCGTCGAAACTGAAGCGCGGATGACGTCGTTGCTCCGGCCGGTTCATCGCTCCTCGCGGTTGGCCAGGAAGAGTGGCTGGCGACTTATAGGACCGAGTCCGCGTATCTGCAATTGGGATATCGGCAATCGCACGAACGCAGGTTCCTATTGTCGGACGCCGCCCCGCGGCGTTAACGTGGCCGTCGGAATACCGGGGGAGCCATCATTATGGCGGATTCCGATTTGTCCGACGTGCTGCTGATCGAAGACACGCTGTCGATGGCACGCGTTTACCTTGAATATCTCAAGCGCGGGCCTTTCCGGGCGCGGCATTGCATGACGGGGCGCGAGGCCCTGGCCGATATCGAGCGCAATCCGGCCGACGCGGTGCTGCTCGACCTGCGCCTGCCCGACATGGACGGGCTCGACGTATTGAAGCACATCCGCGCGCGCAAGTTCCCGGCGGCCGTGGTGGTCATCACCGCCGACGGATCCCTCAACCGCGCGATCGAGGCGATGCGCGAAGGTGCGCTCGATTTCCTGGTGAAGCCGTTCAATGCCGACCGGCTGCTGATCACCCTCAACAACGTGCTGGAGCGCCAGCGCCTGAACTCGATGGTCGAGAGTCTCTCCGGCCGCGCCAACGGCGCCAGCGCGATCCAGCCGCTCCATGTCATGGAACGGCGCGCCATCGAGCAGGCGATCCGCGCCTGCGACGGCAACGTGGTCCGCGCCGCGGCCCTGCTCCAGGTCAGCGCCTCCACGATCTACCGCAAGCTCGCAACCTGGGAGAGCGCGCCCACGGAGACTGCACCGGCCAAGGAAGAGCCCGCGCCCGCGCACGCTTGATCACCAGAGGTGGAAGATCAGCGCGACGGAGAGAAGAGTCCGTCCAGCACGGTCTCCAGCTCCCCCAGCTCGCCGACGATCATCTGCTCCAGATGCGCGACCAGCTCCGCGGCTTTCGTCGATTGCGCGGCATCGGCGGCGCGTTCGAGGGCGAAGGCGACGACCGACGCGTCGGCGAGGCCGAAGCTCGCCGTGGAGTTCTTCAGCGAATGCGCCTGCCGGCCGAGCTCGCGCCAGTCCTGCGTGCCGAGCCGCCGGCGCATCTCGATGACCGCCTCCCGCGTCTCGGCCTCGAACAGGCGCGCAAGGCGCTGGAACGCCGCCTCGCCGACATCCGCGATCATCTGCTCGATCGGACGCCGGTCGAGGGGCATCGGCGTTCAGTAACCGGCCGAGATGGCGAAGTCGAAATTGATCGCGGCCCCGGTCAGCGCCGTCAACTTCGGCGATGCCGCCATGAAGACGAGCTCGCCGATCTCCTCCGGCTTGATGAAGCGCTGGCGCGCGCCTTGCGGATACTTGTCGCGCAAGGCCTGCAGATAGCCTTCGGGATTGCCGTTGCCGTAGGTGTTCGCCTGATAGGCCAGCATCGGCGTGTCCACATCGCCCGGGCAGATCGAGAGCGCACGGATCCCGCGCGGCGCCAGCTCGACGGCGAGCGCCTTGATCAGGATCACCACCCCGCCCTTGGACGCGCAATAAATCGAAGCGCCGGCATTGCCGGTGATGCCGGCATCGGAGGCGATGGCGATGATGACGCCGCTGGTCTTCTCCAGATGCGGGATCGCATGGCGCGCGGCGAAGAACACGCCCTTCAGATTGACGTCGATCACCTTGTTCCATTCGGCCTCGGTCGCCTCGTCGGCCGGGCCTTCGGTCCAGACGCCGGCGCCCGCGACCAGGACGTCGAGCCGGCCGAACTTCGCCACCGTCTCCTTCACCATGCGCTCGCAATCGGCGACCTTGGTGATATCGGTCTGGACGCCGATCAGATTGCCGCCTTTCGGATCGAGATCGGCCTTCGCCTTCTCGATCCGCGCCGCGTCGAAATCGGCGATCGCGACCTTCGCGCCGGATTCCAGGAAGCGCGCGGCGATGGCGCGGCCCATGCCGCCGCCGCCGCCGGTGATCAGGACGACGCGATCGTTACTCATTCTGCACCTTTGATCTCCTGGATGATGTTGCCGCCATCGACCACGATGAGCTGGCCGTTGACATAACTCGCGCCCTCGCTGGCTAGGAAGAGCGCCACGGCGCCGATCTCCTCGGGGCGGCCGGGGCGTTTGGCGGGCGTCGCGCGGCCGGCGCGCCGCTCCACCTCGGTCGAGGAACCGGTATCGATCCAGCCCGGCGCGATCGCATTGGCGGTGATGCCGCGCGCGGCGAGCTCCAGCGCCAGCGAGCGCGTATAGCCCATCATCGCCGCCTTCGCCGTGCCGTAGGCGCCGCCATTGGGGAAGGTCACCAG
>DASZYM010000307.1:0-3189 GCA_035545355.1 Dongiaceae bacterium | reverse complement strand
CGGCCGCGGGACTGTGCAACGCGGCGCGCGCGACCTTTTTATCAATACAATTCTATCGAAGCCGGTCGCGATGGAGCGCGCGCCAGAGTCCGGCCGCGACCACCGCCGAGAGCAGGGTGACGGCCGCCATGATCCGCGCGCCGTCGGTCCAGCCGAGGCCGAGCGCATAACGCTCATGACCGATCAGCCAGGCGAGCAGGATCGGCCCGCTGAATACCCCGATATTCCGCCCGGTCATCAGGATGCCGAAGAAGGCGGCGCCCGCGGCGTGTCCCGCATGCTTCGCGTGGGCGATCGCGTGCGGCGTGTGGAAGAGGCAGGTGGGCGTGACGCCGGCGCCGATGCCATAGACCACCAGCCCGAGCACGCCGACCGCGCCGCTGAGCCAGGGTTGCGCCAGCCAGACCGCGGCCTGCGCGATCAGCGCCGCGATCAAGGCCGGCACCAGCGGCAGGCGATGCCTGAGGCCGATCCCGGTCAGGACATTGCAGCCGAGCAGGACCACGACCGGCGTCAGATAAGCCAGCACCGAGGCGGTGCGGCTCAAGGCCAGCGTGCCGGTCAGATACTGGGTCAGCCAGGTCATGAAGGCGAAGTACTGCGCCGACCACAGCAGGAAGGTCGTCCCGGCGAGGACGAGCTGCCGCCGTTCCGTGCCGTCCGGCTGGCGCGCCGGCGGACGGGCGGTGGTCTGCCGCCGCGGCTCTTGACCCAGCAGCCGCCATGCCCAAATCCCCATCGGCAGGGCGCCGACGAGGCCGACGATCCAGAGTCCGCGCCAATCGATGGCGAGCGCGAGCAAAGCGGCCAGGATCTGACCCATCGGGATCCACCCCGCGAGCAAGCCGGTCACCAGCGGCAGGTCCCGCGGATTGGCGGCGCCGGTGGCGATGGCGGGGCCCGCGATCGCGCCGAAGGCGAAAGCCAGCCCCTCGATCGCCCGCGAAACCAGCATGACCGGCCCGGACTGGGGCGCCACGAGCGCAACTGTGACGCCGATCACAGTCAGGATCAAAAGAGCGGTAACCCCACGGCCTATATGTTGGTCGAGCCGTCGGCCGATCGGCGCTGAGACCAGCAGCCCGACCAGCGCATAGACCGACATGAAGCCGGCGGCGGTTATCGGGTCGTGCGGATAACGTGCGAGAAAGTCCGGAAGAATCGGCGGGAGCTTGAATTGCTGATAGGCCGAGAAGGCGCCCAGCGCCACGCCCAGGCCGACCCGCGGCCAATCGGTTCTCTCGCGGATGCCGGTCCGCTCCGCGAAATTCATGATCGCTCGCCCAGGATCGTTGGAGAGGTGATGAAGGGATTGCAGGAGGCGTTCGTCGCTTTGCAAGGGCGCCGGAACAATGCCATCATTTCCCGGCGCGGAACAGCCGGGGGAAACGGTTCGGCGCAGCCGGAGGGCGCCACCCGGACCAGTCAGTGCCGGAGAGAGCAGAGCATGCGCGCCAATCAGGGAATCCAGGGTTGACCACGTCGAGCGACTTTTTCGTCCGCTTCTGGGGTGTGCGGGGCTCGATCCCCTGTTGCTCCGGCGACTATTTCAAATACGGCGGCAATACGAGCTGCCTGGAGATCCGCTGCGGCGATTATCTGATGATCTTCGATGCCGGCACCGGTATCCGCCCGCTCGGCAAAGCGCTGGTGACCAGGCTGCCGGTCATGGCCGACATCTTCTTCACCCACACGCATCTCGACCACATCCTGGGCCTGCCGTTCTTCGCGCCGCTCTACAAGCCGGGCAGCAGGATCCGCATCTGGTCCGGCCATCTCGAGGCGCCGATGACCTTCAAGGACGCGATCAGCCATCTGATGGCGCCGCCGCTCTTCCCGGTGCCGCCGACCGTCTTCATCAGCGAGCCCGAGCTCCACGACTTCCATGCCGGCGACACCCTGCATCCGCAGGCCGGCGTCACTTTGCGGACCGTGCCGCTCAACCATCCGAACGGCGCCACCGGCTATCGCGTCGAGTTCGGCGGCAAGTCGATCTGCTACATCACCGACAACGAGCACAAGCCCGAGGGGCCGGACCCCGCCTTGCTCGACCTCATCCGCGGCACCGACATCTTCATCTACGACACGAGCTACACCGACGAGGAATATCCCACCTATGAGGGTTGGGGTCATTCGACCTGGCAGGAAGGCGTTCGCCTCGCCGATGCCGCCGCGGTGAAGCAACTCGTGCTCTTCCACCACGATCCCAGCCATAACGACGCGACCATGGATCGGATCAGCGACGCCGCGGCCGCGGCCCGTCCCGGCACGGTAACCGCCCGGGAAGGCATGATTCTTCAGCCTTGATCGCCGCGCCCCGCGCGCGGCCGTAGCACCCGGACCTTTGCAACCATTGGTGCCGCGGACAGAACTCTGCAAGGAAAAATTGCTATTATGGACGCGATAGGTTAATGAAAGTCGCAGCCCCGGCGTCTATACTGGGGTCGTTCCGGCATTTCGCCGAATGGGGGTATCGATGACCTTGCGTCCGAATGCGCGGAGCCGGCCAAGCATCATCGTCATGGATCGCGACGCGCCGACCCTGTCGCGGCTCTGCGACCTGCTGCAGTCGAAGGGCTATGCGGCGGTCGGCGCCGAGAGCGCCCCGGCGGCCTGCCGCATCCTGCATGGCCGGCAGGTCGATCTGGTGCTGACGACCATCGCGCTGCCCGACGAGGAGCGTCTCGCCTGGGCCGCGGCGCTCGGCCGTCTCGACGTCAAGGTCCCCGTGATCGCCATGTGCGAGGCATCGAGCATCGACACGCTCGCTTTGTTCGACACGGCCAACGAGTTCGGCGCGGCCGCGGTGTTGCGGCGCCCGTTCACCGCGAGCGCCCTGCTGCGGGTCGTCGCCGATCTGCTGCCGATGCCGGCGCCGCGCGATCTGGAATCCGCCGTGCGCCTCGACTGGCCCGGCCTCGCCTCGGGCTCGACCGCGATCCACTGATCGCCGCGCCGCCTATTGTCCGTAGGCGGTGTAGTCCTTGACCTCGTAGGGAACGAGGATCGTCTTGTCCTCGGCGAAGATCAGGCAGGCGACGCCGGCGCTGAATTGCTGGCACCGCTGGATGGCGCTTGCCTTCAGCGTGTCGTCGCTGGGGCACTGGCCCTTGGGGCAGCCGGACTGGCCCCAGATCTGTCCGTCCTTCGAAACGGCGAAGAAGCCGTGCCGCGTGTCGTTCTGCCCGG
>DASZYM010000306.1:0-10533 GCA_035545355.1 Dongiaceae bacterium | reverse complement strand
CTGGTTGAGCTCGGCCGCCCATTGGCCGAAGGCATCCGCCTTGGTGACGCCGCGCGTGTGGATGACGCGATAGTCCTCGGGCAGCGGCGGCTCGCCCTTCTTTGGCCGCTTGACCGGCGTCGTCCCGCCATTGACCGCGGTGAAGAACTCGCCGCTGGCGGTCGCATCCGTCACCGCGCCGCGCACGAACAGCGAGGGCCGGGCCTTCTGCGCCTGGGCGATCGCGTCGACGATGCTGGGATAGCCCGGCTCGAAGACCAGGAACAGGATCGCCTGCCGGGCCTGGGCGATCAGCGCGAAAAGCTCCTCTAGATCGGGCGGACGCACCTCGTTGGCGCCGGGTTTGCGCGCGCGTTGCTTCGGCGTGTTGGGCGAGAACCAGATGTCGATCGAGCCGCTGCCGTCTTCCAGCGCGACGCTGACCGGGCCCTTCGCGTCCGCGCTGCGCAGCGGCTCAGCCTGCGGCCCCGTCACCGCGGGTCCCGCCGGCAGCGTGTCCTTCTTGAGGTTGTCCCAATAGGTCTTGTAGGCGGCGGCGACGCGCGGCGAGCGCGCGATCACCGTATTGTTGGTCTGGGCGCAGAGGCCGTGGGTCGTGACATTGGTCGAGCCGAACAACGCGGCTTGCGGCGCGTCGCCCCGGACCAGGATCTGGAATTTGTTGTGGCCGATGTGGTTTCCCGCCATGAAACGGTCGGAGACCTTGGCGCCGGCATTCTTGATCTCGGCGCGCTCGGGGGCATAGGTGTCGTTCGTCTTGGCGCCCCGAGCGTCGGTGCCGGGCATGTTCGACAGGATGAGATTGAGCGCGGATTTCAGCGGCCGGAGATGCGCGATCACCTCCGGGTCGTCGAACTCGTAGAAGGCGCAGTAGAGCGTACCGGCGTTCTCGGCCGCCTCGTCCGGCAGCATCGTCAGGGCGCCGATCATGTCGCCGGCGAGATCGTTGCGCAGCCTGTCGCCGATCTTGCCGAGATGCCGGTCGAGCCGATCGGCGAGCTTGCCGCCGCCCGCCGTCGCATCCAGCGCCTTGGCCGTCGCCTGGGTGGCGAGGATGCCGCGGTTGAAATAGGCGGAGAGCGCCCCGTAATGCGGCGTCAGTTGCACCTCGTTGGAGAGCAGCGGCCCATAATGCATGGGCTTGAGGTTCCCGGGCCTCCCGGCGAGGGGGACGATCCGGTATTTGTAGGTCCCGCCGCGCCGGGCATAGACGTCCTTCCAGAAGAACTTCTGGATCGGATCATCGAGTGTGGTGCGGCCCGCGCCCGCCTTCTGCCCCTTGAACGTCGCCATGGCCGGCAGGCAGGTCTCGGTGCCGGAGAGAACGTCGATCCGGTAGACGGCGAAGCCGAGGCAGTCCTTGAGCTTCCCGCCGAACGTCCAGGCCACGACGGCGATGTCGTTGTTCGAGAATGCGACGGCCTTCATCACGCCTCTCCAGGATGCTTCCCGTTGCGCGCGCTATGCTGCGCATGGTTGTGGATCGGGTAAAGCGGCGGATTTGTGAACGCGGCCGCCGCCTCTGCAACGCGACGGTAAGAAAAGAGGCCGGGACTCCCTCCCGGCCTCATCCATCCTGTTCCTAAGGCGCCGCCTGGGCGGTAGCCGAGATTCGCCTCGGCGCGCGGATCACCACACCCGCTTCTCGTTCAGCATCGGGAAGCCGTGCTGGTGCCAGACGGGGTAGGCCGCTTGCGTTTCGCTGGCATCGTCCAGCGCCTTCACCTGTTCCGACGTCAGCGACCAGCCGATCGCGCCGATATTGGTGACGAGCTGCTGCTCGTCGCGGGCGCCGATTATGAGGGTCGCGATGGTCGGCTTCTGCAGCAGCCAGTTCAGCGCCACCTGGGTGAAGGCCTTGCCGGTCTCCTTCACCACCTTGTCGATCGCCTCGACGATGCGATAGAGCCGCTCCTCGTCGTAATGCGGCCCGGTCTCCGGGATCTGCGCCGCGCGCGTGCCGGCGGGCGCCGGTTGGCCGCGCCGGATCCGGCCGGTCAGCTTGCCCCAGCCGAGGGGGCTCCACACCACCGCGCCCACGCCCTGGTCGATGCCGAGCGGCATCAGCTCCCATTCATAATCGCGGTTCAGCAGCGAGTAATAGACCTGGTGCGCGACATGCCGGGGGAAGCCGTGCCGGTCGGCGGCGGCCAGCGCCTTCATCATATGCCAGCCGGAGAAGTTCGAGCCGCCGATATAGCGGATCTTGCCCGCGCGCGTGAGCGCGTCCAGGGTCGAGAGCGTCTCCTCGACCGGCGTGTTGTAATCCTGGCCATGGAGCTGCAGCAGGTCGATATGGTCGGTGCCGAGCCGCTTCAGCGATTTCTCGACCGCGTCGATCAGATGCTGCCGCGACGAGCCGAAATCATTTGCGCCTTCGCCGGTCGGAAAGGTCGCCTTGGTGGAGATCAGCACGCGGTCGCGCTTGCTTTTGACCGCGGCGCCCAGGATCTCCTCGGCCGCGCCGTCGGAATAGACGTCGGCGCTGTCGAACATCGAGACCCCGTGGTCGAGGCAGACATCGATCAGCCGCGTCGCACCCGCGGTATCGGTCGAGCCCCAGGCCTTGAAGAAATCGCCCTTGCCGCCGAACGTGCCGGTGCCGAAGGAGAGCACCGGTACGCGCAGGCCCGAAGCGCCGAGACGTCGATATTCCATGGGATGCATTCCTTATGGATGGATTGAGTGAATGAATTTCGGCGAAACGCCGATTATCCGCGTCGGCGGAAAAGCCGGCGCACGAGGATGCATCTCGCGCCCGTCTCGTCAATCGGAACTAAGGCCGCGTCCCGGCGGGAAACGGCCCCGATCGTCTACGGCGGAGGCGGGGCCAAGTCATTGATGTTACAGTCCGGAAGCTGACTTTGCCGGCGATGCGGGAACGGCGGGCCTGTCCCGGGTGTTTTACAGGGAACCCGCATGCACCGGTCAGAATCGGTTGGGACGAGCCGTTCCGGCGGGCCCGGTTTCGACTCTCATATGAGGATCAGGCACATGAAAAAGACGATTTCAGGCGTGCCCGTTATGCTTTCGCTGGCGGCGCTCTGCGCTTTCGCCGCTTTGGGCAACACGCCGGCGGCGGCCAATCCGGCACAGGACAAGGTCATTTCGAACTTCTGCAACAACGAGCCCGACGCCAATGATTGCAACGATTGGCGCCACAACCGCTCGGCCTGGAGCGACGCGCAGTACCAGCAATTCTACCGCAATCATATGCAAGACAGCGCCTTCACCACGCCCGAGGCGCAATCCGCCTTCAGCATGTCCAGCAATGGCGCGCTTCCGCCGCCGGATCCGAACGCCGCGGCGACCGAGGTCCGCGTCGCGCCGGGCTACACGCCGGCCAGCAAGGCCTACACGTCGAATCCCTCCGCCCCGGTGGAGAGCACGTCGACCGGCGATGTGGTGAAGACCGTGCCGGAAGTGATCGGCGACAGCCCGACCCACGCCGCCGACTGCGCGGCCACGTTCAAGTCCTACGATGCGACGACGGACACCTATATGGGCTTGGACGGCCAGCGGCAGAAGTGCAAGCTCTAGGACCTGCTTCGAGCAATCGACGCCGTCTCATGTGGAACGGGGCCGGATACGAATTCCGGCCCCGTTTCCGTTCGGGGCGCGACGGCTTTTTCGTGACCTGGACACACCTTCCGCCGAATCATTCTCACGCTTCCGTATCTCCCCGGATTCGGAGGAACCGCGTGCTTCTGCCCTCAGTTAACCGCTGGCCTATCCCGGCAGTGCATGGGGCGCTTCCGTCGGCAGGCACTTCGAGTTGAGGAGTGGCTGTATGAAGCCAAGCGTGATCAAAAGCTGTCTCAGTGTACTCGCCGCGCTCGCGCTGGTGGTCGGTGTCGCCGCCGCGCCCGCCAAGGCGACCACCATCGGCACCCTGGCCGCCGGATCGTCATTTTCGGACACGATCTCGTCGAGCGGCCCGACTTTCACCAAGGACTACGATTTCCACCTCGACAGCAGCGCGACAGGTCTGACCCTGCTGGCCACGGCTTTCGGCCAGACCTCGTCGGCGGAAGGCGTCGATCTCCTGAAGATCTCGCTGTTCGATTCCGCCCATAACCTGATCACCTCCGCCTCCGGCGTGCCGATCGCCTTCTTCGACTCTTTCGCCCAGACCGGGATTGCGCTCGCGGCGGGCGATTATGTGTTCAACGTCTTCGGCCAGGTCACGGCCGGCAAGCAGGCCTTCGTCTCCGTCTCGCTGGCGGCCAACAGCGTCTCCGGCGTGCCGATCCCGGCGGCCGGCTTGATGCTGCTCACCGGCTTCATCGCCTTGGGCGGACTGGCCTTGCGCCGGCACCGTCTCTCGGCGGGCAAGCCGGCCGACATGCTCGCCTAGACCTTCCGAACGTCACAGCGATAAGCGGGCCGGGATGCTTTCCCGGCCCGTTTCATTTCAGGCCGGCCATTGCTGGCCGTGCGGACGCTCGATCTGGCGGTCCAGGAAGAAGGCGGCGCTGATCATCGCCAGATGGGTCAGCGCCTGCGGGAAGTTGCCCAGGAATTCGGCCTTCGGGCTGAACTCCTCGGAATAGAGCCCGACATGGTTGGCATAGGCGAGCAGCTTCTCGAAATGGGCGCGGGCCTGTGCGATCCGGCCGGCCCGCGCCAGGCATTCGACATACCAGAAGGCGCAGGCGCCGAACGCGCCCTCGCGGCCGCCCCGGTCGCCGTTGAGCCCGTCATCCTCGCGATAGCGCATGATCAGCACGTCGTCGCCGAGCTTCTCGCCGATCGCGTCCAGGGTCGCCAGCCATTGCGGATCGGTCGCGCCGACGAAACGGACCAGCGGCATCATCAGCATCGCGCCGTCGAGCGCGGCGCTGCCCTTGCTGCGGCCGAAATGGCCGGCCTTCTCGTGCCAGAAATTCTTCCAGATGTCGGCGCTGATCTCGCCCCGCGCGGTCAGCCAGTCGGTGAGCGGCGCCGCCAGCGAGCGCTTGACCGCCAGCCGGATCGCGCGGTCGAGCGCCACCCAGCACATCAGCCGTGAATGCAGGTGCTCCTTGGCCAGGCCGCGCAGCTCCCAGATGCCGGCATCGGGCTTCTTCCAGTTCCTGCACACATAGCCGATGACGCGGCGCACGCCTTCCCAATCGGCATGCGAGATCGCCTCGCCGTATTTGTTGTTGAGATAGATCGCATCGAGCAGCGCGCCGTAGATGTCGAGCTGGAGCTGCTGCGCCGCCGCGTTGCCGATCCGCACCGGCCGCGAATCCGCATAGCCGGCGAAATTGTCGAGGTTGCGCTCCTCGGGCACCGTGCCGCCATCGACGCTGTACATCACGTCCAGCGCGCCCGCGCGATCCTCCTGCGCCCGGTCGGAGACCCAGCGCGCGAAGGCCATGCCTTCCTCGCGGTAGCCGAGCCGGTTGAGGCTGTAGACGGTGAAGGAGGCGTCGCGGATCCAGGTCGCGCGATAGTCCCAGTTGCGCAGGCCGCCGCGCGATTCCGGCAGGCCGAAGGTCGCCGCCGCGACGATCGAGCCGTGTCGCCGCGAGGTCATCAGCTTCAGCGCCAGCGCCGATCGGGTCACCCGGTCGCGCCAGCGTCCCTTGTAGGTCGACTGCTCCGCCCAATGCTGCCAATAGGCGTTGGTCCGCGCCAGCACCTCGCAGAGCCGGTCCTCGGACAGGCGCTCGAAGCCGTGATCGCCGAGCGTCAGGTTCAGCGTCTCGCCGGCTTTCAATGTAAGCTGCGCCAGGGCCGCGCCGCCGGAGATCTTGAAGGCCACGTCCTTCCCCGCAGCCAGTCCGCGCAGCGCCAGGCTCTCCTGCTTGCGGCCGCGGAAGACGATCTCCTGCCGGCCGTGGCGCGCCGTGGTCCTCGCGCGCGCATAGTCGAAGCGCGGCCGGCAGAGGATCGCGACCCGCACCGTGCCCCGGGTCGCGCGCACCTGCCGCAGCAGGAAGCCGCGATCGTTGTCGTCGCTGTCATCGACGGTCATCAGGTCGAAGATCTCGGCGCTGGATGTCTCGCCCAGCCAGCGCGTCACCAGGACGTTGCTGTCGGGCATGTAGCTCTGCACCACCCGCGCGTCCTCGATCTCGGGCGTGACCGAGAACTGGCCGGCCTCGGGATCGAGCAATGCGGCGAACACGCTCGGGCTGTCGAAATCCGGCCAGCACATGAAGTCGATGACGCCGGCGATCGAGACCAGCGCCATCGTGCGCAGGTTGCCGATCGCGGCATGGTCGGCGATCTTCGCCGGCCCGGGCGAGGCGCCGGCGATGTCGGTCGCGCTCGGCTGTTGCGCGGTGCGCAGGAGGCGCGGGTGACGGGGCGATCGGGCGGGCTTGCGCATGGGATGGGTTCGGCGGATGGGAGCGGAGCGGGCCGCCTCCGATAATGAGGAACAGCCCGGCCGGCCGGATGGTTCCGCAGCGCCGCCGCAGGATGAAACCGAGGGGAGGAAACCGAGGCCGAAACGGCCCTTTTCTGACTCTTCGTCGGTGCGGCGCGAGAGGTTACATGCGCCTGCGGCAGCCCCGCCGCGGCCAAAGCGCGGCCGGCCCGGACTTGCATCCCGGGGGCCGCCCGGCCATATCCTGGTCTGTCGAAGTCTTGGAGCCCTCACATGTCGGAATACAAGAAGACCGCCGAGGCCGTCGCCCGGCTGACCCCGGAACAGTACCGGGTCACCCAGCAGAACGGCACGGAATATCCCGGGACCGGACCGCTCCTGCACAACAAGGAGCCGGGGATCTATGTCGATATCGTCTCGGGCGAGCCGCTCTTCGCCTCCGCGGACAAGTTCGAGTCCCATTGCGGCTGGCCGAGCTTCACCAAGCCGATCGAGCCCGCCAACGTCGCGGAATTGAGCGACACCACCCATGGCATGGTCCGCACCGAGGTGCGCTCGAAGCATGGCGACAGTCATCTCGGCCATGTCTTCGACGATGGACCGCGGGATCGCGGCGGCCTACGCTATTGCATCAACTCGGCGTCGCTGCGCTTCGTGCCGCGCGACCGGATGGAGGCCGAGGGCTACGGCGCCTATCTCAACCAGGTGGAGGGATAAATCATGACACAGGAACGCGCGGTTCTGGCCGGAGGCTGCTTCTGGGGCATGCAGGATCTCATTCGCCGCCTGCCCGGCGTGATCGCGACCCGCGTCGGCTATAGCGGCGGCGACGTCGCCAACGCGACCTATCGCAACCACGGCACTCATGCCGAGGCGATCGAGATCCTGTTCGACCCGGCCAAGCTCAGCTATCGCCAGGTGCTGGAATTCTTCTTCCAGATCCACGACCCGACGACCGTGAACCGCCAGGGCAACGACCGCGGCACCAGCTACCGCTCGGCGATCTACTATGCGAGCCCCGAGCAGAAGCGCGTGGCCGAGGACACGATCGCCGACGTCAACGCCTCGGGCCTCTGGCCCGGCAAGGTGGTGACCGAGGTGGCGCCGGTCGGCCCGTTCTGGGAAGCGGAGCCCGAGCACCAGGACTACCTGGAGCGCTATCCCAACGGCTATACCTGCCACTTCCCGCGCGCCGACTGGGTGCTCCCGAAACGCAAAGCCAGCGCCGCCGAGTAGCCACTTCGCTCATCTTCCCCCTCCCCCGATCCCGAGGAGGCCTCTTCTCTTTCCCCTCCCCCGATCCGGGGGAGGGCAGGGGTGGGGGCAAGTCCGCCCGCCGAATGCGCCAACGCCAGATCGAACGGAGCCGCGCACATGCCCACCTCTCTCTATGACATCCCGCTGAAGCGCATCGACGGACAGGCGGCCAGCCTGGCGGACTATCGGGGCAAGGTGCTGCTGGTGGTCAACGTCGCGTCGCAATGCGGCCTCACGCCGCAATACGAGGGGCTGCAGAATCTCTATGCCGAGAAGCGCGAGCGCGGCCTCGAGATCCTCGGCTTCCCGGCCAACAATTTCGGCGCCCAGGAGCCCGGCAGCGAGGCGGAGATCGCCGCCTTCTGCAGCACCAATTACGGCGTCGAGTTTCCGATGTTCGCGAAGATCTCCGTGGTCGGCAGCGACCGCCATCCGCTCTACGACGCGCTGGTCGCGGCCAGGCCCGATGCGGTGGACGCCGCGGCCATGCGCCGGAGTCTCGCCGGCTACGGCATCACGCCGGCTTCCGAGACGGATGTGATGTGGAACTTCGAGAAGTTCGTGATCGGCCGCGACGGCAAGGTGCTCGCACGCTTCGCCCCCGACGTGACCCCGGCCGATCCGCGCCTCCTCAAGACTCTCGACGACGCACTGGCAGCCTAGCGCGCTCTCTTCTCCCTCCCCCGATTCGGGGGAGGGCAGGGGTGGGGCAAGTCCGCCCGCCCTCAGCGCCGTCCCAACCCGTCACACATAGTCCCGTACGATCCCTTCGATATAGGGATTGAGCCGGTCATGCGCGTGGCCGTACCACGAGCCATGGCCCATGCCGTCCATCCGGTGCAGCTTGGCGCCGGGCACCAGGCGCGCGACTTCCTCGCCGTCTTGCGGCGGCGCCTGCACGTCCTCGGCGAAGGCCAGCACATGGACCGGCACGCGCACCCGGGGCAGGTCCGCGCGCTGGTCGTAGCGCAGTGACGCATCCCATTGCGGCACCAGCGAGGTCTCGTTCTCGCCGGATTCCATCCATTCCAGCATCAGCGCCTTGAGCTTCGGCCAGAGCACGCGGTCGCCGAGCGCCTGCGCCGGATAGAGCATCGCGGCGTAATGCGCGACGCCCATCATGCCGCCCAGGCTTCCGCCCGCTTTGCGGAACTCGATCTCGGCCTCCTGGTAGTCCCAGCCCCAGCCGGTGCTCCAGGCGCCGGTGCCCATCAGCACGGCGACGCGCACGAGGTCCGGCCGGTCGATCGCGAGCTGCTGCACGATCGCCGAGCCCAACGAGGTGCCGACCAGCGCCACCGGCGGCCGGCACACGCCTTCGATCAGCGCGGCGAGGTCGCGGGCGAAGTCCGCCATGCTCCAGGGCATCGGCCGCGTGCAGACGGTCTGCCCGATGCCGCGATTGTCGAAGGTCGTGTTGCGGAAGCGCGGCGCGAAATGCGGCGTCTGGAAACGCTGCCAGTCGCGCCCCATCGTGCCGCCGCCGCCCACCCAGACCAGATCGGGGCCTTGGCCGATCTGCTCGTAGAACAGCTTGGATTGCTCGATATCGAGAAAAGGCATGCGAATCTCCCCCAAGGACGAACCGGCGAAAGCTAGAGGAAATTACCCGCGCCGTCAGCGGTCCGGGTGTGTGCGCGAAAAGGTGCGGGTGTGCATACCGCTGAATTCACACTCCCGCCCGATATCGAAAATCCCGATGGGCTTTGCGACCGGCATGGATTCGGATGGAACCCCGCCCGCCGGGCTCTCCTTGAGCGTTGCCTGTCCCGGCGGCGCATCCTGCGCCTCCTCGACAGGTTTCGTAGGGAGACACATGCATGAAACGAAGCGTCGTAAAGACCTGTTTCAGCGCAGCCGCTGTTCTAGCATTGGCGATCGGCGTCTTCGGCCGGCCGGCCAATGCGACGAACATCGGCACGCTGGACGTCGGCTCGTCCTATTCGGACACGATCAAGTCCGACGGGCCGACTTTCACCAGAGACTATAACTTCCATCTGAACAGTGCCGGGACTCAGGTGACGTTGCTGGCGACGTCGCTGAGTCAGACTTCGCCGAGCTTCGGCGTCGATGATATGACGATCAAGCTCTTCGACTCTGCGAACAACCTGATCACGTCCGCAACGGGGGCGCCGATCGCGTTCTTCGACTCCTTCGCGAAGACCGGGCTCTCGCTCTCCGCCGGAGACTATCTCTTCACCGTGTTCGGCGACGTGACGGCCGGCAAGGAGGCTTTCGTCTCGGTCTCCTTGGCGGCCAACAGCATTGCCGGGGCCCCCATCCCCGGTTCGGTCCTGATGCTGTTGACCAGCCTTGGCGTGCTCGGCGGCTTTGCACTGCACCGCCGCCGGGCCTCGACCGGGCCCGGCGGCCTCGCCGCCTAGCCCGCATCGGCACACCCAAACTGAACAGCCCGGGATTCCGTCCCGGGCTGTTTTCTTTTTCTCGTCTCTTCCCGGGGGAGGGCAGGGGTGGGGGCAAGCCGGGCCCATCCCAAACTCCGCCCACACCTCCAACGCGCACACAGCGCACTCTCACCGCCACCCCAGCGCCGGCGCCACATGCGTCAGGATGCTCTCGATCACATGCGCGTTGTAATCGACGCCGAGCTGGTTGGGCACGGTCAGCAGCAGCGTATCCGCCTCGGCGATTCCCTCATCGGCCTTGAGCTGCTCGATCAGCCGGTCCGGCTCCGCCGCGTAGGTCCGGCCGAAGATCGCGCGCATGTTGTCGATGACGCCGACCTGGTCGCCGCCCTCCCCGTCGCCATCGGGGTCGCGGCCGAAATAGGCCCGGTCGCGGTCATCGACCAGCGCGAAGATCGAGCGCGAGACCGAGACGCGCGGCGCGCGCGTATGCCCGGCCTCTTTCCAGGCGGCGCGATAGGCGCGGATCTGCCTGGCCTGCTGCACGTGGAACGGCTCGCCGGTCTCGTCCTCTTTCAGGGTCGAGCT
>DASZYM010000305.1:0-7132 GCA_035545355.1 Dongiaceae bacterium | reverse complement strand
CCCGGCACCGCGCCCTCGATGCCGACCCTGCCGGAGGTCGAGAAGGTGCTGGCCGGGCGCTAGCGGCTATTCGGCCGGTGCCTGCGATCCGTAATATTTCGCGACGGCGTCGATCTCGTCCGGCGTCATCTGGCGGGCGATGTTGCGCATCTGCTCGCTGATATCGTTGTGCCGCGTGTCGGCGGCGAAGGCTTCGAGCTGCGCCTTCACATAGGCGGCCGGCTGGCCCTCGAGCCAGGGGCTGCCGGGCTTGTGGTCGAGCGTGCCGTGGCAGGAGCCGCAGGGCGCGATGTTGCGCATCGGCGCGCCGTCGAGGACGATGCGCGGCGCCTGGACTTCCGGATGGGCCGAAGGCAGGCGCGGCAGGAAGCGGTAATAGGCGGCGACGTCGATCATGTCCTGGTCGCTCAGCGCCACCGCGAACGGCGTCATGATGGCATTGGTCCTCGCGCCGGACCTGAAGTCGACGAGCTGCTTGTAGATCGCGTCGGAATACTGCCCGCCGAGATTGGGCGAATCGGCGCGGCTGATGCCGGTCGGCCCGTGGCAGATCGCGCATTGATGCGCGATGGTGGCGCCGCGGCCGATCGAATCCGCGCTCGGCTTCTGCAGCAGGATCGAGGTCATGGCGACGGTCGAGGTCTGGTAGGCGGGCGCCACGGTCTCTTCCGTCGGTGCGCTGCTGGCGACGCCGGCGGCGCTGCAGATCGCGTCCCAGATGCCGGCGAGCTTCAGGCCGGGCTGGGCATAGGGCAGGATGATCAGGCCGAACAGGGCGGTGATCAGGAACAGGCCCACGGTCACGATGACGGCGCGGGCGGCGATGCGGCTGTCTCCGGAGGGCGTGCTCATGGCTGCGATCCCACATAAACAGCCGGGACCGAGCCTTCCGGTCGGGCGATCAACTGCGCGATCGGGAAGCCGTAATTCGTCACCGTCAGCCCGACCATCAGCCCGACCCAGAGGGCGAAGCCGTTGAGCGGCGCCGGCACGGTCTTCGGCATATGGATCGCGGTGGCGAACCGGTAGGCTCCGGCATCGGTCGCGGCGGCGCGCTGGCCGCGGAACAGGATGACCAGGAACAGCAGGCCGGAAACGACCAGGATGCAGCCGCCGAGCGCCGAGAGGTCGACCGAGAGCGCCTCCGGCGCCAAGGCGGGATCGTTGTAATCGAAGAAGGACATGCGCCGCGGCATGCCGAGGATGCCGACCCAGTGCCAGGGGAAGGTCGTGACCATCATGCCGATGAACCAGAGCCAGAGCTGGGTCCGCATCAGCTTCAGGTCGGCGAGCGCGCGGCCGGTCAGGTGCGGCCAGAGGTCATAGGCGATCGCGAAGTACATGATGACGATCGCGCCGCCGAAGATCAGGTGGAAATGCCCGGTGATCCACTGCGTGTTGTGGATCGTCGTGTCGAGCTGATAGCTCATGTTGATGAGGCCGCCGGCCCCGCCGAAGCCCAGCATGATGAAGGAGAAGGCGACGGCCAGCATCATCGGGTTGCGCCACGGCAAGGCCGTCAGCCAGCCGAACAACCCGCGCCCGCCGTTGAGCCGCGCGGCGATCTCGACCGAGGCGCAGATGGTGAAGACGGTCAGCAGGGTCGGCAGCGCGACCATCGCGGTGAAGGCCGACTGGATGAACTTGAACCCGGCGCCGACCTGCGGATCGGCGAAGGTGTGGTGGATGCCGATCGGCATCGCCACGACCAGGAACAGGATGAAGGCCATCCGGCCCATCGTGTCGCTGTAGAGCTTGCCGCCGATCGCCCGCGGCATGATCGTGTAATAGGCGATGTAGGTCGGCATCAGCCAGAAATAGACGATCGCATGCAGCGACCAGGAGAAGAGCACCCGCGCCAGGCCGGCATCGATGGTGGATTTGAGCCCGATCGCCACCGGGATGATCTGGAACAGCAGCTCCAGGGCCGCGCCGACCGCGGTCCAGGCCCAGAGATAGGAGCCGGCGACATTGGCGAACATCGGCAAGGGCACGGGCTTGCCGGGATTGGCGCGCTTCCAGACCCGCAGGTTGATCGACATCAGCGCGACCCAGATCCAGGATCCGACCACCGCGAGCACGATGCCGATGTAATAGAACGGGTTGCCGATCATCGGCGGGTAGAAGGTGTAGAGCACCGAGGCGAGGCCGAGCGAGACCGGCACCATCGCCGTCACCGCGCCGATCAGCACCAGGAAGAAGCCGAGCCAGGCCCAGCGCCGTCCGACCAGCGGCTGATCGAGCGCGCTCTCGCTGATCGCATAGCCGAAGCCCATGGAGATCAAGGTCGGGAACACATAGGCCATGACCGTGCCATGCGCCGTCACCGAGCGGTAATACCATTCGGGATTGCCGATCCAGTCGAGCAGCGGGCTGCGGACCAGCATCTGCCAGGCGCCCAGCAGCAAGGCCAGGCCGAACAGGGCGAAGGCCAGCCAGAAATGCGCGAGGACCAGCCGCTTACTGCTTAACACAGTCCAATCTCCGTTGCTTGGCGCTCATCGCCATGAAGTCGGCTTTGGCGATCACCTTCACATGCGCCCACATGCCCTCATGCCCGACGCCGCAGAACTCGTGGCACGGCATCAGGTGATCGCCGGGCGTGCTGAAATGCGCGGGCATCACCGCGATGTAGCCGGGGACCAGCATGGTGTTGATGTTGGTGCCCTCGACCAGGAAGCCGTGGATCGCGTCGGCGCTGGTGGCGCGGAAGGTGATCGGCGTCTCGGCCGGCACCAGCACGCATTGCGGCGTGAAGGAGTATTGCTGGCCGATCAGGCGGACCGTCACCGAGCCGTCCGGCTCGACCGCGCTGCCGAGATTGCTTTCGACGAACTCGCCGGCGATGTGCAACGTCGCCGGGTTGGCGGTCTCGACCCTGGTCTGCGGCATGGTCGCGTGGTGGATGCCGGCGAAGGCCGCCATGCCCGCCAGCAGGACCACGACCACGATCGAGACCATCGCCCAGCGGCGCTCGATCCGTTCGACGACATCCGTGCCGTCATGCTGCGCGTCGGCGCTCATGGCAGGGCCCTCGGCGAGAAGACGAAGAAGTAGAAGGCGAACCAGATCGCGACCACGATCAGCGTGGCGAGGCCGGCGAGCGCCACCGCGCCGCTCGGCCCTTCGCGCACGATCCGCTCGACGTCGCGCGGATCGGGTTCGTTCGGCGTGCTGTTCAGCATCGCATCCTCAATTGAGATCGGCGGAGCGCAAGGCGTTGGCATCCTTGGCGCTGACCGCGCTGCCGCGATTGCCCCAGGCGGTCCGGATATAGGTCACGACGGCCGCCACCTCGTCGTCGGACAGAGCCTGGGCGAAAGGCGGCATGCCATAGGGCATCGGATTGCCGGCGGTGCCGGGCGGGAAGCCGCCGTTCAGCACCATGCGGATCGGGTTGACCGCCGAGGGCATCGAGATCGAGGGATTGCCGGCCAGCGGCGGGTAATGCGGCGGATGGCCCTTGCCGTCGAGCCCGTGGCAGCTCGCGCATTGCGCGTCGTAGACCGTCTTGCCCAGAGAGAGCAGGAGGCTGCTTTCCTCGGTCGGCAGGCTCGATGTCGCGGTCACCGGCGGGTTGCCCTGGCCGAGGCTCTTCAGATAGACCGCCATCGCCTTGATGTCGTCGGGCTTCAGGTATTGCAGGCTGTTATAGGTGACCTCGGCCATCGGCCCGTAGACCACGCCGCGCTTGGAGATGCCGTTCTTGAGCAGGTCGGAGATGTCCTCGATGCTCCAATCGCCGAGACCGGCCTCCTTGTTGGAGGTCAAGGACGGCGCGTACCAGTTCTGCATCGGGATCAGGCCGCCCTCGAAGGCCTCGGATTCCGAGCTGCCGCCCAGCGCGTTGATCGCGGTGTGGCACATGGCGCAATGGCCGAGCCCTTCCACCAGATAGGCGCCGCGATTCCATTCGTCCGACTTCGTGGCGTCGGGCCGATACTCGCCTTCGGTGAAGAACAGGGTGCGCCAGCCGAGGATCAGCGAGCGGTTGTTGTAGGGGAAGCTCAGCTCGTGCGCGCGGTTGGCCTGCTTCACCGGCGGGATCGAGCGCAGATAGGCGAAGATCGCGTCGCTGTCGGCGCGGGTGACCTTGGTGTAGGAGCCGAACGGCATCGCCGGATAGAGCAGGCCGCCGTCGGGGAAGCGGCCCTCATGCATGGTCTTGTAGAAATCGTCGGCCGACCATTTGCCGATCCCGGTCTCTTGATCCGGCGTGATGTTGGAGGTGTAGAGCGTGCCGAACGGCGTCGGCATGGCGCGCCCGCCGGCGAAGAGCTTGCCTTCCGGCGCGGTGTGGCAGGCGATGCAGTCGCCGGCGCGCGCGAGATACTCGCCCTTGGCGATCTGATCGGCGTCTTGCGCCCATGCGCTCGCCGAGAGCGAGAGCAGGCCGATCGCGATGCCGAAGAGGAAGGATGACCGTGCCATGGCCTTCATCCTCACTGCGGTTCGCTGCCGCAGGCGAAGGGCAGCGCGTAGCTGCCCTTGGCGGCGGGAGCGGGATTGTCGGGAGCGGGGCTGGCGGCCAGCCAGGCGGCGACGGCCTTCACATCGTCTTCGGTCAGGTGCCCGGCGACGATCTGCATGCAATCGGGCGCCGTCGCGGTGCGCGTGCCGTAGCGCCAGCCGCCGAGCTGCGCGCTGATATAGCTGGCGCGCAGGCCGAGCAGGCCGGGGATCGCCGGCTCCATGCCGGTCAGCGCCTGGCCGTGGCAGCTCTGGCAGGCCGGGATGCCGCGGGCATAGTCGCCCTGGGTCACCAAGGTCTGGCCATGCGCCAGGATCTCCTTGCTGACCTCGGGCTCGGCCGGTGCCGGCAGCGGCGGGCGCTGCGCCGCGAAGTAGTCGGCCATCGCCTGCAAATATTCATCCGGCAGGAACTCGAGCAGATAGTTCATCGGCGGGTAATGACGCCGGCCGCTGCGGAAGGCGAGGAGCTGGTTGTTGAGATAGCCGGCGGGCTTGCCGGCGAGGCGCGGGAAATAGGCGTTGTCCGTGCCCTCGCCCTTGGCGCCGTGACAGGACGCGCAGGCCTGCACGCGCTGGGCCATCGTGTCGGGAATCGCGGTGGTGTCGGTGGACTGGGCGTCGGCGCCGCGGGGCGCCAGAGCGGCAACGCCGCAGCAAGCAGCAAGGCAGCCCAGCATCCAGATCGCGCGGCGCAGCCTCTTCATCCCCGATGCTCCCCCTCGATACGCCCGAAGCACAGACTCAGAATGTATAAAACATGTGCGGCGATATCCCTACGAAAATTGTGGCTGGGATGATCCGTCGCAGCATTTGTCGGTGGAGGCCGCCCGCATCGAAGGGCGGCCATCCGATGCAGCAGTCTTCACCGCCGGCAAGGCCGACGCCATACGTGGAATTACGAATGCGGCACCGCGCCGCGATTCGGAAACGGCTTCACGCCGTTGTGTTCGCCATTGCGACGCATTCGCGGCGAAACTCGGATCCGTCACGGGCCAGAGCAGAGGGAGCACGATGCCGATGAACCAGGACATCATCGATCTCTATGACCGCTTCACCCATGGCGGGATGAACCGTCGCGCGTTCTTCGACCGGCTGGTCGTGCTGGCGGGCGGCACGGTGGCGGCGAATGCCGCGTGGATGCTGTTGCAGAACGATTACGCCAAGGCCGAGACCGTTCCGGAGAACGATGCGCGCGTCCGGACCGAGACCATCTCGGTCGATGCCGGCGGCACCAAGATCGACGGCTATCTGGCGAAGCCGGCGAACGGCATCAGCTTCCCCACGGTGATCGTGATCCACGAGAATCGCGGCCTCAACCCGCATATCAAGGACGTGACCCGGCGCCTCGCCGTCGCCGGATTCATGGCCTTCGGCGTCGACCTCCTGACGCCGCTCGGCGGCACGCCCGGCGACGAGGACAAGGCGCGCGACATGATCGGCCAGTTGAAGAGCGCCGACGTCACCACCTGGCTGAAAGGCGTCGATGCGGCCTTGCGCCGGCGTCCGGATTCGAACGGCAAGGTCGGCGTGGTCGGCTTCTGCTGGGGCGGCGGCGCGGTCAACCAGCTCGCGGTCAACGATCCGCAGCTCAACGCCGCCGTCGCCTATTACGGCAAGCAGCCCGATGCGAGCCAGGTGCCGTCGATCAAGGCGCCGCTGCTGCTGCATTACGGCGCGCTCGACCAGGGGATCGATGCCGGCATCCCGGCCTACGAGGCGGCGCTCAAGGCCAACAACAAGAACTACAAGATCTACGTCTATGACGGCGCCAACCACGCCTTCAACAACGACACCAATGCCGCGCGCTATGACAAGACCGCGGCCGATCTCGCCTGGGGAAGGACACTGGATTTCCTGAAGCAGAATCTGGCGTAGAACGACACTCGGCGAGAGTCTTCGACCCCTCACCCCGGCCCTCTCCCTCAAGGGGAGAGGGGGATTGTTCGGCTGCGGCGGGTGAAAGTGTCGGTTCGTACCAGCGGGTCTGGGTCGAAACCCCCCTCCCCTTGAGGGAGAGGGTTACGGCGCGTTGGCGAGGCGAAGCCGAGCTTACGCGGAGTTGGGTGAGGGGTTGCTCGATGCCAGCCGGCTACGCCCGCTTCCTTTGCGGGGCGTGCTTGGCGGCGGCCTTCTTCGCGGCTTTCGCGGCCGGCTTCTTCGCCTTCGCGCCGCCGCCGCTTTCCGCCGCCACGCTGGCCTTCAACGCTTCGAACAGGTTGACCACGTTGGAGGGCCGCTCGACCTCCGGGGCTGCGGTGATCTTCTTGCCCTTCATCTTGGCCTCGACCAGGTCCTTGAGCGCGGCCTGATAGCGGTCTTCGAACATCCCGAGGTCGAACTCGCCTTCCATGCGCTCGATCAGGGTCTCGGCCATGGCGAGGTTCTGCTTGTCGACCTTCACGTCCTTGATGTCGTCGAAGATCTCCTCGGGCAGGCGCACCTCGTCGAGATCGTGCAGGGTGGTCAGCATGATGCCCTTGCCGCGCGGCTGGATCATCACCGGATGCTCGCGCCGCGACAGCACCAGGCGGCCGATACCGACCACGTCCTTGGCCTTCAGCGCCTCGCGGATCGTCGCGAAGATGTCGAGCCCGTTCTTGTCGTCCGGCTCCATGATGTAGGGCGTCTCCTGGAACAGGAGGTCGACATCGGCGGCCTT
>DASZYM010000304.1:0-13797 GCA_035545355.1 Dongiaceae bacterium | reverse complement strand
GCGGTGATGCTCAAAGGCCAGCTCGTGGCCTATGGCGACACGGCGAAGATCTTCGCCCCGCCGTACCATCCCTATACCGAGCTGCTGCTCTCCTCGGTCCCGGAGATGCGGTCGGACTGGCTCGACGAGGTCCTCTCCATGCGCGAGCACAAGACGCGGTAGTCGGAACTCGACGCCGGCTCATGCGCGGGCGCCGATTTGCTATCGGCTATTGCGCTTGAACAAAAAGTGAACTACAATCCATCCGATTTTTTCACAGCCAACTTCACGGCCAACTTTTTTCACGGCCAACGTAGACAGGACGTATACAGAAACAAAAATCGACGACTACTCCTTGACCCCAGCTAAAGCTCGCTGGATCAGATGCTTAAGCGACAAAAGCAGCGATCGAAGAGGCCAGCCCGTATCCGTGGATGCGGTCGCCCCAGGCGCCGTGCCTTAGCCGGCGCGGACCCGGGCGATGAAGGAATCCACCTCATGGCGCAAAGCCTCGGCCTGCTTGGCGAGCTCGCCGGAAGCGTCGAGCACCTGACCGGCGGCGCTGCCGGCATCGCCGGCGGCGTTGCGGACGCCCTCGACATTGCGGGCGACCTCGTCGGTGCCGGCGGCGGCCTGGCCGGCATTGCCGGAGATCTCGCGGGTCGCCGCGGATTGCTCCTCGACGGCGGAGGCGATGGTGGTGGCGATCTGCTCGACCTTGCCGATCGTGCCGCGCACGCCGTCCATGGCGGAGACGGCGCTGCCGGTGACCGACTGGATGCGATGGATACGGCTGGTGATATCCTCGGCGGCGCGGCCGGTCTGGTTGGCCAGGCTCTTCACTTCCGAAGCGACCACCGCGAAACCCTTGCCGGCATCGCCGGCCCGCGCGGCCTCGATGGTGGCGTTGAGGGCGAGCAGGTTGGTCTGGCTGGCGATGTCGCTGATCAGGCGGACGATGTCGCCGATCTCCTCGGCGGCCTTGGCCAGTTCCTGGACCGTCTGGGCGGCGGAATCCGTCTCGCCGACCGCGCTGCGTGCGGCGTCGGAGCTCGCCGCCACCTGGCGGCTGATTTCGGCGATCGAGGCCGACATCTCCTCGGAAGCGGCGGCGACGGTCGAGACATTGGCCGAGCATTGCGTCGTGGCGGCCGACACGGCGGTGGACTGGCGGGTCACTTCCTCGGCCACGGTGGACATCGACTTCGCGTTGGCTTCCAGCTCCACCGCGGATGCGGAGACCGCCTGGACGACGCCCTTGACGCTCGCTTCGAAACTGTCGGCGAGCTCGAGCATGCCCTTGCGGCGTGCGGCGATGGATTCCTTCTCGGCCGCGGCGGTCTTCTGCCGCAATTCGTCGATCTCGATCAGCTTCTGGCGGAAGAACTCGACGGCGCGCGCCATCACGCCCAGCTCGTCGCCGCGCCTGGTCGCGGGGATCTCGATCGCGGTGTTGCCGTCGGCCAGCGTCTCCACGGCTTTCGTCAGGCCGCCGACCGGGCGCACCACCAGGGTGCGGATCAGGAAGGCGACGATCGCCGACAGGACGACCACCAGGATCGCCGAGGCGATCACGGTGAACAGCGTGAGCTGATGCGACGGCTCGAGGATCTTGTCTTGAGGCAGGTTGACCATCACGAACCAGGGCGTGCCGGTGGTGCCGATCTCGACGGGCTCGAAGACGCGCAGGACATCGGTCTGCAGGGCCTTCGAGAAGTCGGTCATCTCGAACTCCGCGCCGCCCTTGGCGATCGACGTCTTGGCCGAGGTGAGGGCTGGGTTCTCCTGGTCGATCGGTTTCATCACCGATTTGGGATCGCTGAACGCGGCCCAGTTGCCGGCGGCGGAGATGAGCGCGACCGAGCCGGTGTCGTACGGCTTGATCTTGGCGAGGCGGTCCTGGATCGCGGCGAGGTCGAGGTCGAGGCCGACGACGCCCAGCACCTTGCCGTCGATGATGATCGGCGTGACCAGGCTGGTCATGATGACGGTGTGGTCGCCGACCTGGTAGGGATAGGGCTCGATGATCTGCTGCTTGCCGGATTTCTGCGCGAGCAGGTAGTAGTCGCCCGGTCCCGGCTTGTCGTAGTCGGTCAGCGGCGAGAGGTCGAAGCCCTCCGGCGTCGAGAAGACATAGGGGACGAAGCGGCCGGTCGCGTCATGGGCCTTGGCGCCGGGGAAGCTGGCCTTGCCGTCCTTGTTGACGAACTCGGCATCCTTGCCGTCGAAGGCGTTGGGCTCCCAGGCGGTCCAGACCGCGACGTATTGCGGATTGGCTTTGACCGCGGCTTCCAGCATCGAGAGATAGAGCGCGCGGTCCTTGATGCCCGACGTGTAGAGGCCGGTGAAGGCGTCGCGCATGGTCTCGGTGACGCGGATCGCGACGTTGATGTCGCGCTGCACGCCGGCGGAGACGGTCGCGGCGAGCTGCTTGCCGGATTGCACCGAGAGATTCTGGGTCGTGCGGGCGCTCTTGTCCGAGATCAGGTAGGCGGTCGCCGCCAACCCGACCACCAGCGCGGCGATCAGCGAGATCAGGATCTTGGTGTTGAGCGAGAGTTTGGTGAGAAGGCCGGCTTTCGCCTTGTCGCTTGTCATGTTCCACCCGGCAATTGGGCTTCCAGCGCCTGCTGGACCCGGTTGTCGTATGGGTAGCGGCTGAGGGCTTAACGCCCGGTAAATGGCGGGGTAGGACACTTTGATCTGCGGCGGCCGCGCGGCTAATCTGCCGCGGTCCTTTCACAAAAGAACCCGCCCATGACCGTCGTCACGCGCTTCTCCAACTCGGTGCGCCGGGTCGAGCACTTCTGGATCACCCTGAAAGACGGCTGCCGGCTCGCGGCCCGCATGTGGCTGCCGGACGATGCAGAGACCCATCCGGTGCCGGCGATCCTGGAATACATTCCCTATCGCAAGCGCGACGGAACGCGCGACCGCGACGAACCCATGCACCACTATTTCGCCGGCCATGGCTATGCGGCCATCCGGGTCGATCTCAGAGGCTCGGGTGAATCCGACGGCTTGCTGGAAGACGAATATCTGCAGCGCGAGCTCGATGACGGCGTCGAGGTCATCGCATGGATCGCCGCGCAGAAATGGTGCAACGGCGCGGTCGGCATGATGGGCAAGTCCTGGGGCGGCTTCAACTGCCTGCAGGTCGCCGCCTTGCGGCCGAAGCCGCTGAAGGCCGTGCTCTCGGTCTGCTCGACCGACGACCGCTACAACGACGACATCCACTACATGGGCGGCTGCCTGCTGAACGACAATCTGTGGTGGGGCGCGATCATGCTGGCCTACCAGGCGCGCCCCGCCGATCCCGAGCTGTTCGGCCCCGGCTGGCGCGACAATTGGAAGACGCGGCTGGAGAACATGCCGTTCTGGCCGGCGCTGTGGCTGAAGCACCAGCGCCGCGACGCCTATTGGCGGCACGGCTCGATCTGCGAGGACTGGTCGGCGATCCAGGTGCCGGTATTCCTGGTCGGCGGCTGGGTCGATGCCTATACCAATGCGATCCCGCGGATGCTCGAGCATCTGCAGGTGCCGCGCAAAGCCGTCATCGGTCCTTGGGCGCATCTTTATCCCCAGAGCGGCACGCCGGACCCCGCCATCGGCTTCCTGCAGGAAGCGGTGAAATGGTGGGATCGCTGGCTCAAAGGCGTCGAGAACGGCGTGGACAAGGAGCCGATGCTCCGTGCCTGGATGCAGGACTGGACGCCGCCGCTCGGCACGCGCGGCGCGCATCCGGGCCGCTGGGTCGCCGAGCCGCAATGGCCGAGCGACAACATCGCCGCCCGGATCTACCGCTTGAACGCCGATCGCGGCCTGGCGGTCGAAGCCGGCGCACCGCGCGATCTCGCGATCCGCTCGCCGGCTTATGTCGGCCAGGCCTGCGGCGAATGGATGGCGGCCGGCTGTCCGGGCGAGCTGCCGACCGATCAGCGGATCGACGATGCGCTTTCGCTCACCTTCGACACGGCGCCTCTCGCGGCCGATTGCGCCATTCTCGGCGCGCCCGAGCTCGATCTGCTGCTGAGTGCGGACAAGCCGGTGGCGCAGATCGCCGTGCGGCTGATCGATGTGGCGCCGGACGGGGCGGCGCTCCGGGTGAGCTACCAGGTGCTGAACCTCACGCACCGCGACAGCCATGCCACGCCCGAGCCGCTGGAGCCCGGGAAAAGATATCGCGTGCGGGTGAAGCTCAGCGATTGCGCCCATCGGTTCGGCGCCGGGCATCGCATTCGGGTGGCGATCTCGACCGGCTATTGGCCGCTGATCTGGCCGGCGCCGGAAGCCGCAACTCTCACCATCGCCGCCGGGGAGAGCCGGCTCTCGCTGCCGGTGCGAAAAGACCGGGCGGAGGATGGGGCCGATCCGTTCCAGCCGCCCGAGACCGCGCCCCTGATGCCCGCGAGCCTGGTTTCCGAGGGCCGGCTGGAGCGGCGCTTCTCCTACGACCCGGTGCGGGAGCGGGCGCTTTACGTGACCGATGCCGATGGCGGCGTGTTCGGCGAGGGTGTGCGTCGCTTCGATGAAATCGGCACGACGCAAAACCATGCCCTGAAGCGCGAGCTCCAGATCGGCGCCGACGACCCGCTCACGGCGCGCTACGACCTGACCGAAAGTTATTTCCTGCAGCGTCCCGCCAAGGACGGCGGCGAAGACTGGGATATCCGCGCCGAGATCCGCTGCGGGATGACCTCGACCCGTGACACGTTCGTCATCTGGGGCGAGCTGGAGGCCTTCGAGGGCGGGAAGAGCGTCCTCCGCCGCGAATGGCGCGAGGAAATTCCGCGCGATCTGCTCTGATGCATGACCCGGCCGGGAACGTTCCGGCCGCCGGACTGTTGTTCCACCGACTTGGGACGGAACAGCCGAGTGGGCCATGTCGCGGAAGCTCCCAGCCACCTATCCCGGCGAACGGGCGATCATCTTGGCCGAGCAGCGCCGGGAAGGTTGGGCCGGCTTCGCGGCCGCCGCCGTCATCTGCGGGATCGCCGTCGCCTCCTGGCTGGTGCTCTCGGCGCCGCAGAACGCCTCGACCTTGGCCGAAACCGTGGTGCCGGCGGCCGATGCGGCGACCCTGCTCACCGGCCAGAAGGCGGTCGCGGTCGGCCGGCAGGTCGTCCTGACGGCGGCCGACGAAACGGCGAAGCTGCCGCTGACCACCGATGACGTGGTCAAGGTCCAGACCCGGTTGAAATCGCTCGGCTTCAATCCCGGCAAGGCGGACGGCAAGGCCGGGCCGCATACGATCAAGGCGCTGAACGACTATCGGAAGTCGTTGGGCCTGGAGCCCGTGGCGGCGATCGATCGCCCGGCGGTGGCGCCGCTCCTGCCCTGATCCGGCGCCGGATCCAACTCCCTCGACCGTAACCGCAGAGGAGCCCGCTGATGGGCCATGTCTACATCATCCAGCCGCTGGTCGCGCTGATTGCCGGCATCCTGATCCTGATCATGCCGCGGCTGCTCAACTATGTGGTGGCGCTCTACCTGATCGTGATCGGCATCCTCGGCCTGGTCACGGTCCTCGGCGTCTCGCCCTAAGCCGCGCTGGCGCGGTCGAGCTTCGCGATCGCCGCCGCGGAGAGATCGAGCGCCATTGCCCCGACGATCTGCTGTGCCTGTTCGAGCCGTGTGGCGCTCACGATCGGCGCCGTGACGCTCGGCCGCGCCGCTTCCCAGGCGATCGCCACCTGGGCCGGGGTCGCCTTCGCTTCGGCGGAGACCTCGTCCAGCGCCTTCAGGATGCGGAAGCCGCGCTCGTTCATGTATTGGCCCATGTCCTCGCCGCGCGGGCTCTTGTCGAGGTCCTTCTCCGAGCGGTACTTGCCGGAGAGAAAGCCGCTCGCCAGCGCGAAATAGCCGATCACGCCGAGCTGCTCGGATCGGCAGAGCGGCTCCAGCTCCGCCTCGTAGCCTGCGCGGTTGTAGAGATTGTATTCCGGCTGCAGGCATTCATAGCGCGGCAGGCCGTTCTTGCGGCTGATCTCCAGCGCCTGCTTGAGGCGTTCGGCGCTGAAGTTGGAGGCGCCGATCGCCCGCACCTTGCCGGCCTTGATCAGCTTGGCATAGGCGTCGAGAGTCTCTTCCTGCGGCGTCGTCTCGTCGTCGCGGTGGGATTGGTAGAGATCGATGTAATCGGTCTGCAGCCGCCGGAGGGAATCCTCGACCGCCTGGGCGATGTATTTCGCCTTCAGTCCCTTCTTGCCGTTGCCCATGTCGGAGCCGACCTTGGTCGCGAGGACGACCTTGGCGCGGTTGCCGCGGCGCTTCAGCCAGTTGCCGAGCACGGTCTCGGACTCGCCGCCGATATGGCCCGGCTCCCAGGTCGAATAGACGTCGGCGGTGTCGATGAAATTGCCGCCGCCGGCGACGAAGGTATCGAGCACGGTGAACGAGGCCTTCTCGTCGGCGGTCCAGCCGAACACGTTGCCGCCGAGGCAGACCCGCGAGACCTTGATCCCGCTCCGCCCGATCTCACGCATTTCCATGATCTAACCCTTTTTGACTTTCTTCTTTGCCTTGGGCCTGGCTTTCGCCTTCGCTTTGGCCTTCGGCTTCTTCGCGGCTATGCGCGCAGGCTTGCGCGGCTTGGGTGGTGCGCCGAGCGCGGCGTTCATCGCGCGCTGCGCCGCATCGACGAATTGCGACTGCAGTTTCGCCGGCAGGTCGATCCAGCGGGCGACGGTGGCGCTCTCGAGGAGCCTGGCGCCGACCAGCTCGTCCCAGAGATGGGTGAAGAAGGGATCGTGTTTGCGCTTCGCCATGCCGGCTCCCCTGAGATGACCGGCGCCAGCCTTGCTCAGCCCGGGCGGACGCGCAAGAGGGCGGTGCTAGCGGACGGTGCGGATCGGGATGGCGCGGGGCGGCAGCTCGGCCCAGATCTCCGGGGTCGGCGAATGGAAGGCGAGCCCGAGCTTGAGGCTCTCGGCGATCCGCTTGGCCTTCTCGACGAAGCTTTCGGCCAGGGCGGGGACGAACAGCTCGCGGGCGGTGACCTCGAACAGCGCCAGCCATTCGTTGAAATGGGCGGGCACGATATCGGTGATCTTCACATGGGCGGGGATCGGCCGGCCCTTGTACTTGCCGGTGGTGAGCATCACCGAGGACCAGAAATCGCACATCAGCTTCAAATGCGGGCCCCAATCCGGCCCGATCACCCGTTCGAAGATCGGGCTGAGGGTCGGGTGCTTGCGGATCCGCGCATAGAACGTGGAGACCAGATCCTCGATCTGGGCCTCGGTCGGAAAGACGGCTTCGGTCATGCTGCCCACGCTGGTGCTGATGATGACAATGAAGCGATGGGCGCCGGGCATTTCAAGGCGCGGGAAGTCGCTGCGACAACCGGGCAGGCCAAGGGAGTGAAGCGCCGGAGAGAGGAACTGGTGCTGCCGAGAGGACTTGAACCTCCGACCCCGTCCTTACCAAGGACGTGCTCTACCCCTGAGCTACGGCAGCGACCCGGGGCGCCCATTGGGGCGCCCGAAAGCGCGCGGAACATGCCACCGACGCCTCAAAGCTGCAAGGCCTATGACAGGGCGGTGATGCCGCCGCGAAATCCCGGTTTTGCGCCGGGAATTCATACCCTTGCCAAGCTTCGGTCACGCTTTCGTCACGCCCTGGGGATACCAGAACCAAGATATGGGAATGGGGTGAGTCGCCATGTCGAAGTTGAAGTCCTGGCTTCGCCAGCGCCGCTGGCGCAAACAGCATAAGGCCGATATCCGGGCCTTCCTGCGATTCCAGGCCGAACGCCGGGCCCGCCGCCAGGCGGCTTAAGGCATCGTCCGGCCCTGGCGTGAAGCCGGGAATCGTTGAAGATCAACGCGTTGACAGCGACGCCTGAAGAGAAGACTCTGGCCGGCGGTCAAAGACCGACAAGTGCGGAGTCGATCCTGCCCAACAAAAGCGACACCGGTCCGGGCGGCAAGGCGCCGAAACCGGGCTCCGAGGAGGAGCGCCGCCGCCGCGAGGCCGAAGCCCTGCGGCAGAACCTGTTGCGCCGGAAAGCGCAGCAGCGCTCCCGCAAAAATCCCGCGAAATCCCTGCCCAAACCGCTGGGCGAGCCCTGAAACGGCCGCAAACCTTGAGCATCCTGGGTTCCTTGAGTAAAACCCGCCCAATCCCGGCCGCTGCGGGGCGGCCTTCAGCCCGATTCGAAATGGAACTCCATGGATAAGATCAGGATTCGCGGTGGCAGGCCGCTGAACGGCAGCATTCAGATCAGCGGCGCCAAGAACGCGGCTTTGCCCTTGATGGCGACTTGCCTGCTGACCGACCAGGAGGTGCGGCTCGACAACATGCCGGACCTCGCCGACATCACGACCATGTCGAACCTGCTGGTGCAGCACGGCGCCGAGGTCACCACGCGCCAGACCGCCAAGCAGCGTTCGGTCATCCTGAACGGCGCCGGCGTCAACGACACGACCGCGCCCTACGATCTGGTCCGCAAGATGCGGGCTTCGGTCCTGGTGCTGGGCCCGCTGGTCGCGCGCCATGGCAAGGCGCGGGTCTCGCTGCCCGGCGGCTGCGCCATCGGCACGCGTCCGGTCGACCTCCATATCAAGGGGCTGCAGAGCCTCGGCGCCGAGATCGACCTCAAGGACGGCTATGTCGTCGCCACCGCGCCGAGCGGGCTGGTGGGCGCGGAAGTCACCTTCCCGAAGGTCTCGGTGGGCGCGACCGAGAATCTGCTGATGGCCGCCGCTTTGGCCAAGGGCGAAACCGTCCTCATCAACGCCGCACGCGAGCCGGAGATCACCGACCTCGCGCATTGCCTGGTGGCGATGGGCGCCAAGATCGAGGGCATCGGCAGCAACACGCTGCGCATCTTCGGTGTCGACCGCCTCGGCGGCTGCACCCATCGCGTCGTGGCCGACCGCATCGAGGCCGGCACCTATGCAATGGCGGCGGCGATCACCGGCGGCGAGATCGATCTGGTCGGCGTCGGCCATGACCTGATCGCGGCGGCGGCGGCCAGCCTCGGCCAGGCCGGCGTCGATATCAAGGAGACCTCGGACGGGCTCCATGTCAGCCGCGCCAACCGGCCGCTGACCGGGGTCGATGTGATGACGGAACCTTATCCCGGCTTCCCGACCGATCTGCAGGCCCAGATGATGGCGCTGATGACCACGGCGGAAGGCGCCTCGATGATCACCGAGACGATCTTCGAGAACCGCTTCATGCACGTGCCCGAGCTGACGCGGATGGGCGCCAGCATCAACGTGCACGGCGCATCGGCGATGGTGCGCGGCGTGAAGAAGCTGACCGGCGCGCCGGTCATGGCGACCGATCTCCGGGCCAGCGTCTCGCTGGTGCTGGCCGGCCTTGCGGCCGAGGGTGACACGATCTTGAACCGCGTCTATCACCTCGATCGCGGCTATGAGCGATTGACCCACAAGCTCGCGGCTTGCGGCGCCGAGATCGAACGGCTGGCCGACGCGGCAGCCGAATAGAGCAGGGGCGGGGGGCAGGGATGACCGATCGGCCGATCCGGCTGATGGCCAAGGATGCCGAGGACCTGGCGGTCATCGCCTCGTGCCTGCAGGATGCGCTCGTCCCGCTTTCCGAGATGCAGTACCTGAAGGACGAGAAGCGCTTCGTCATGCTGCTCAACCGCTTCCGCTGGGAGAGCGCCTCCGAGAGCGACCTGATGCAGGCCAAGGGCCGGCCGGTCGATGCCAGCTTCGCCGATGCCGCGCGCGGCAACGAGCGGGTCAATAGCGGCCTCTGCATCGATCGGGTGACCGCGGTCCGCACCCGCAACATCGACCACGGCAAGCCCGGCAAGTTCCTCTCGCTGCTGACGGTTGGCCTCGACGGGCCCAACCGGCTCAACCTGCTGTTCTCCGGCGGCGGCGCGATCCAGCTCGAGATCGAAGGCCTGAGCCTGTTCCTGCAGGATTTCGGCGAGGCCTGGCCGACCCAATGGCGGCCCGACCACGCCGAAGGCGTGCGGCGATGACCGCAGCCAACGAGCTTTTCGTCCTGGCCTTGCCCAAGGGCCGCATTCTCGGCGAGGCCATGCCGCTGCTGAAGCGCGCCGGGATCGAGCCGGAGCCGGATTTCGCCAACGACAATTCCCGGGCGCTGCGTTTCAGGACCAATCGGCCGGAGCTGGAGATCATCCGCGTTCGCAGCTTCGACGTCGCGACCTTCGTCGCCTTCGGCGCCGCGCATCTCGGCATTGCCGGCAATGACGTGCTGATGGAGTTCGACTACCCGGAGATCTATGCGCCGGTCGATCTCGGCATCGGCCATTGCCGGCTCTCGGTCGCCGAGCCGGCCGAGCTCTCCGCGACCGACGATCCCAGCCGCTGGTCGCATATCCGGGTCGCGACCAAGTATCCCAACATCACCCGGGCGCATTTCGCCGCCCGCGGCGTGCAGGCGGAATGCATCAAGCTGCAGGGCGCGATGGAGCTGGCGCCGACACTCGGCCTCTGCCGCCGCATCGTCGATCTCGTCTCCTCCGGCGCCACCTTGAAGGCGAACAACCTGGTCGAGATCGAGACCATCGCGCCGGTGACCTCGCGGCTGATCGTGAACCGCAGCGCGATGAAGACCTATCCGAGCGAGATCGGCGACTGGGTCGAGCGGTTCCGTGCCGCCGCCGAAGCCGCTTGAGCGAGACGCCGCCGCCTTCCTCGGACACGCAGCGGATCGTCAAGATCGAGCTTGACGAGGCGAGCGCCGGACGGCGCCCGCCGGAGGTCGAGCAGGAGCGGGCGATCGCCATCTTCGACCTGGTGGAGGAGAACAGCTTCGCCCCGGCGATCGAGCATCCCGGCCCCTATCACCTGCACCTCGGCATCGAGGAGAGCCGCCTGGTCGTCGATATCCGCGACACCGAGGACCGCGACCTCCACCGCTTCGTCCTGTCGATGACGCCGTTCCGGCGGATCGTGAAGGACTATTTCGAGGTCTGCGACAGCTACTACCGCGCGATCCGCACGGCGTCGCCGTCGCAGATCGAGGCGATCGACATGGGCCGGCGCGGGCTGCACAACGAAGGCTCGGAGGTCCTGCGGGAGCGCCTCAAAGGCAAGGTGGAGATCGACCACAACACCGCGCGTCGGCTGTTCACGCTGATCTGCGCGCTCCATTTCCGCGCCTAGCGGGCGGGGCGGACCATGGCGGAAATGGCGCCCATTGGTCTACCGGCGGGGCTACCGGGTCTGCCGGGGGCCGTGCTGTTCTGCTGCACGCAGAACGCCATCCGCTCGCCGATGGCGGCGGCGATGCTGAAGCAGCTCCACGGCCAGCGAATCTTCGTCGATTCCGTCGGGGTGCGCGCCGGCGAGCTCGATCCCTTCGCCGTCGCCGCCTTGGACGAGATCGGCCTCGACCTCACCAAGCACAAGCCGCGGACCTTCGACGATCTCGAGGATTCCTCCTTCGACCTCATCATCTCGCTCTCGCCGGAGGCGCAGCACAAGGCGGTGGACATGACCCGCACCATGGCCTGCGAGGTCGAGTTCTGGAACACTTTCGATCCCTCGATCGTCGAAGGCTCCCGCGAGCAGCGCCTGGATGCCTATCGCGAGGTGCGCGACGGGCTGATGCGCCGGATCCGCGAGCGCTTCCCGGTCCTCGGCGCGCCGAAGATCTGACCGTCGGCCGCGCGATATTGCGCCCCGGCACCAGCCGGTGCAGAGTCCCGCAAGGCGGTGCGGATCGGGCGGGGGACACGCATGATCTTCGTGACCATCAATGAGCCGGCGGGCCGGGCGTTGTTCGTCGACGGCAACTACGCCAATGACGAAGGGCTCATTCCCGTGACCGTCATGCTGGCGCCCGGGCCGCATCTCTTCGAGGCGGTCGACACCGCCAGCGGCCAGCCGGACTATCGGGCGCGGACCGACAACACCGTCGGCGACGGCACGGGTGTCACCCTTGTCCTCGTCAAGCTCTGAGCGGAGGGGAGATGTTTCATTCCAGCCTCTTCCGATCGGGCGCATTCGGCCTCAGCCTTGCGGCCCTGGCGCTGCTCGCGGCCTGCAGCTATCCCACGCGCAACCAGCCGCTGACCGCGGCGACACCCGCCCAGCCTTATAGCTGGGAGGCGATGAACAAGGCCGCGCCCGATGACATGCCGGAGACCCTGATCGTGGTCACCGCATCGGGCGGCGGCACCCGGGCGACCGCGCTCGCGATGTCGGTGCTGGAGACCCTCGACCATGTGAAGCTGCCCAACGGCAGGTCCATGGCCGACGAGGTCGATCTCGTCTCCTCGGTCTCGGGCGGCAGCGTCGCGGCCGGCTATTTCGCTTTGCATGGCGCGGCGGGCTTTCCGGCGCTGGAGAAGGATTTCGTGCGCCGGGACGGCATGTCGCGCCTGCTGCTCGCCGGCGCCAATCCGCTCGGCCTCGCCGCGCTCTCCCTGCCGTCGAAGGAGCGCATCGACCTGCTGATCGACTACCTGGATTCGACCCTGTTCCACGGCGCGACCTTCGCGGACCTCGCCGTGGCCAAGCGCCGTCCGTATCTAATGCTGGACGCCGCCGACATGGTGGAAGGCGTCCCGTTCCCCTTCACCCAGTACACATTCGATCTGCTCTGCAGCGATCTCACGAAGCTCAAGCTCTCGACCGCGGTGGCGGCCTCGGCGGCGTTTCCGGTGGCGCTGTCGCCGGTCACGCTGACCAACTACTCGGCGGGCCGGCAATGTCCGGCGGCCGTCCCGCAACCGGCCTGGGTGGCGGAGGTGCTGCAGGACCAGCTCAACACCGATCCCGCGGAATGGCAGAAGCAGCAGGTCGCCGGCTGGCATCTCAATCCGGAGCGCGTGGCCCAGGCGCGCGTGGCGCGCGCCTATGCCTCCGGCGCGAAGCCGTACATCCATCTGCTGGACGGCGGCATCGCCGACAATCTCGGCGTGGCGGAGCCTTACCGCCTGCTGACCAATCTCGGCGTCAACCCGCCCTTGCTCGGCGACATCGAGAAAGGCATCACCAAGCGGATCGTCTTCATCATGGTCAATGCCCGCTCTTTCCCGGCTTCCGATCTCGACCAGCAGCAGGCGACGCCCGGCATGCTGTCCATGGGCCTGGCCTCGATCGATTCCGCGATCGACCGGGCGACGGCCGGCAGTGCCGCGCGGGTGAAGCAGCTCCTGGTCGAGGCGCTCGACGCCTATGCCGCCCAGGCGCGGCCATTCAGCGCAACCCTCGCCGACCATCTGGAGACGGCGGCCAGGAACACCACCTTCGTGGCCGTCGATTTCGATGCGATCCCCAGCACGAGCTGCCGCCAGCGCTTCCACGGCATCCCCACCAGTTGGACGCTGACGCCGGATCAGGTCGATGGCGTGGAGGCGATGGGCGAGGCGCTGCTCGGCGCCGACGCGAATTTCACCAAGCTCGTCAGCGATCTCGGCGGCAAGGTCGAGCGGCCGATCGTGTCGATCGACGAAGCCTGCCAAGTCTATCCGGCCACCGCCCAATAAGGGTCGCGGCGCGGACGCCAGCGCGCAACTTCAGCTTTTTTTGCCGGGCCCTGGATACCCCGGGCGCGTACCGGGTTCTGAATTACGGCAGGAACAAGGCGGCATCACGGGCTCTTGATAAAAATTCGGGGTTGGTCGCCGCAGAGAGACTCGGGGTTCAACCGTTTGATGGATGCGAGGAACCGCATCTAGCAGGGGCGTATCCCCAGGGTGTTTGAAATGTCTGCCTTTCGTAAGCTTGCCGCCGCTCTCCTTTTCGTGAGCCTTCCTTTCAGCGCCGTCGCGCCGGCTTTGGCGCAGGATGCCGGCGATCCGCCCGACAGCGTCGCGCGCATCGCCGAGATATCAGGAACGGTTTCCTTCCATCCGGC
>DASZYM010000303.1:0-12083 GCA_035545355.1 Dongiaceae bacterium | reverse complement strand
CCCAAGGTCAGGCCGCAGACCGCGCGGACGAATTGCTCGAACTGGCTGGTGATCGCGCCGTCGATGGTCCAGTGGCCGGAATTGTGCGGCCGCGGCGCGAGCTCGTTCACCAGCACCTCGTTGTCGTGGGTGACGAACATCTCGACCGCAAGCAGGCCGATCAGGTCGATCTCCTGGGCGATGTGGCGGGCGATCGCCTCGGCGCGGCTCGCGACCGGCTCGGAGATCCGCGCCGGAACGATCGTGGTGTCGAGGATGTGGTTCTTGTGCTGGTTCTCGACCGGCTGGTAGATCGCGGTGGCGCCGTCCGGGCCGCGGGCGACGATCACCGAGATCTCGCGCGCGAAATCGACGAAGGCTTCCAGGATGCCGACCTCGCCGCCCATCTTCACCCAGGCCTCGAACAGGTCCATGTCGCCGTCGATCCGGACCTGGCCCTTGCCGTCATAGCCGAACTCGGCGGATTTCAGGATCGCCGGACGCCCGAGCGCCTTGACCGCGGCTTCCAGCGCTTCCTGGCGGCCGACATCGAGGAAGCGCGTGGTCGGCACGTTGATCGAGGCGAGGAAGCGCTTCTCGCGCAGGCGCTCCTGGGTGAGGTAGAGTACCTGCGGCTTCGGCCGCGTGGGTTTGAGCGCGGCGAGATAGTCGGTGGTCGCCGACGGGATGTTCTCGAACTCGAAGGTCACCACATCGACGCTCTCGGCGAAGGCCTTGAGCGCCGTCCGGTTGTCGTAAGCGGCGACCGTATTGTGCCAGGAGACATGCGAGGCGGGAGAATCCCGGTCGGGGCAGTAGGTATGCACGCGATAGCCGAGCCGTGCCGCCGCCATCGCCGTCATGCGGCCGAGCTGGCCGCCGCCGAGCACGCCGATGACGCCGCCCGGCGGAATGACCTGGCCGCGCTCCGCCGATTTGGCTCCCGAAACGGGTTTCGCTTCCATGGGCTCAGCGCTCCGGACCATGCGGCGCCGGATGGTCGGCGACCGAGGCGGTCTGCTTCTGCCGATAGGCGTCGAGGCGCGCGGCCAGGGCGGCGTCGCCCAAGGCCAGGATCGAGGCCGCGAGCAGCGCCGCGTTGACCGCGCCGGCGCGGCCGATGGCGAGCGTGCCGACCGGCACGCCGGCCGGCATCTGCACGATGGAAAGCAAACTGTCCTGGCCCTTGAGGGCCGCGGATTCCACCGGCACGCCCAGCACCGGCAGGCTGGTCAAGGAGGCGGTCATGCCGGGGAGATGCGCGGCGCCGCCGGCGCCCGCGATGATCACGCGGATGCCGCGGCTCTTGGCGCTCTCGGCATAGTCGACCATGCGCTTGGGGGTCCGATGGGCGGAGACGATCCGGGTCTCGTGGGCAACCCCGAGGGTGCTCAAAAGCTCCGCGGCATGATGCATGGTGCTCCAATCGGACTGGCTGCCCATGATGATGCCGACCAGCGGCCCGCGCTTCCGCGAACCGGAAGGGCCACGGCGTGCCGAACGCCCGGCTTTTGCCTGCGACTTTTTAGCGGCCTTGCGAGCGGCCATAGGTAGTATCCCCGGGGTCCCGACGCGAAGCGCCGGATTATAGGGGCGCAACTCCGGAAAACAAGCCAAGCGATTGACCAACCTGGATTATTGATGCGATGGCGTGGCGCCGGCGAATCGCGCATCATGGCCCGCAAAAGCAGGGATCGCGCGTCCGGATTAAGCGGCTGTTAACCGCAACGACATAGGATTTCAGTGCTCGGCGGCCCGTCGGAAGTGGGGGGAGGCCGGGAAGCAAGGCCGGTTGGGGCGCAACGCAGCCGGTCAGGACGACAGGCACCGACGGCAGCACCCGCGTGAGGCGGCGAGATGAGAATCCGTGAGAAGGTGACACCGGGGGTCGGGACCGTGGTCTCGGCACGACCGGTCGCCAAGGCCGCGAAAGTCGGCGCCGCCGCTCCCGTCGATGCAACCGGCGAAACCGCCCATGCCGATCCGGTCGACCAGGCCTCGTTCCTCGGGCTGACCGAAGGCGACCTCTCGCCGCAGGTCAAGGCGGCGCTCCAGACGCTGCTCGAAGAAGTCGCGCGGCTCAAGGACGAACTGCACCGCACCCGCAAGCGCATCGCCCATCTCGAGCGGCTGGCCGACGAAGACGCCATGCTGCCGATCGCCAACCGGCGCGCCTTCGTCCGCGAATTGACCCGGATCATGTCCTATTCGGAACGCTACGGCTCGCCGGGCTCGGTGCTCTATTTCGATCTCAACGGGATGAAGGGCATCAACGACAGTTTCGGCCATGCCGCCGGCGATGCCGTGCTGCAGCACTTCTCCACCATCCTGGTGAACAACGTCCGCGATTCCGACGTGGTCGGGCGCCTGGGCGGCGACGAGTTCGGCGTGATCCTGGCGCAAGCCGACCGGCCGCAGGCCGAGGAGAAAGCCGGCCAGCTCATGGACGTGATCAAGGCGACGCCGATGGATTGGGAGGGCAACACGATCGTGCTCTCCTGCGCGGTCGGCATCCATCAATTCTCCGGCGAGCAATCGGCCGACGATGCGCTGTCGCAGGCCGATGCCTCGATGTACCGCGAGAAGAAGAAACACTACGACGGCAAGCCGCCGCCGCGCGGCCAGACCGGCTAGAGCTCGAGGCTCTAGAACCGGTCGATCACGGTGATGCCGGCGCCGGTATAGCCGTTCATCGCCGCCAGCGCCGCGCCCGCTTCCGAAAGCGCGATCGTCTTCGTCACCAGCCTGGCCGGATCGATCTGACCGGCGGCAATCATTGCAAAGAGCGCGGGGAAACGGCTGGCCGGAATGCCGCGCGTGCCCATGATCGCGATCTGCCGGGAATAGACCAGCTCCAGCAGCGGCACGGTGGGCTCGGTATGCTTGCCGAGCGGCATGCCGATCTGGACATGACGGCCCAGCTTGCGCAGGCCGCGGATCGAGTTGTGGAAGGTCGCGGTGATGCCCAGCGCATCCAATGAGACATGCGCGCCGCCATCGGTCGCCGCGCGCACCGCGGCGCCGACATCGGAGATGCCGGAGATGTTGAGCGTCCGGGTCGCGCCGAGCTCGCGGGCGAGATCGAGCGCCTGATCGTTGACGTCGATCGCCAGGGTCGAGGCGCCGATCGCCTTGGCGATCATCAGCGCCGAGAGGCCGACGCCGCCCGTGCCGTGAATCGCCAGCCATTCGCCGGGCATGAGATGCGCGCGATCGACCACCGCACGGAAGGCGGTGGTCAGGCGGCAGCCCATGCCGGCCGCGGCCGTGAAGGGGATCGCCTCCGGCAGCTTCACCAGGTTGAAATCGGCGCGTGGCACGGCGATGCGCTCGGCGAAGGCGCCCCAGGAGGAGAAGCCGACCACGTGCTGGTTCGAGCAGATGGTCGGATCGCCGCCGAGGCAGTCCGGGCACTGGCCGCAGGCGAGGATGAAGGGCGCCGTCACGCGGTCGCCGCGCTTCAGCCGGCGGCAGTCGCGGCCCACTTCCTCCACCACGCCGGCGAGCTCGTGGCCGGGCACGTGCGGCGGGGTGACGTCGGAATCCGCGCCGGTCCAGGCATGCCAGTCGGAGCGGCAGACGCCGCAGGCCTCGACGCGCACGATGGCGCCGTCGCTCGGGCATTCCGGATCGGCGACGTTCTGAACGGCGAGCGGGGCGTTGAAGGCTTCGAAGACGGCGGCGCGCATGCGGTTCCTATTTGGGACGAATCATCCAGGTGCCGAACAATACCAGGACCGCGATCACCGCGGGGCCGATTGCGTACCAGGATGGGCTGGCGGCGACGGCGGTGGCGCCGGCCCAGGCGACCGACGAGAACGCCTCGGCGAAGGTGGCGATGCGGGACGAGGTCTGGCGGCGGCGGAAGTAGCGGCGCTTGGCCTGGCTGCGGAACCAGACCTGGATCAGCGTCGAGGAGGCGGCGGCAAGCGTGATCCCGATCAGCACCACGGCGGCGATCGTCAGCGACCGTCCGGCAAGCGCGATCAGGAAGGGCGTGAAGACCGCGAGGATCGCCATCAGGACGGCGGCGATCTTGGCGAGGATGACGCGGCGCTCGCTGACCGGCGCGGTGGCGATCAGGTCCGGCGCATCCTCGCCGGAGACCGCGAGCCAGGCAAGGCCGCCGCCGAGCTGTCCCGCCGCCATGGTCAGCACCGGCGCCAGCACCACCAGCGCGCCTTGCGCATTGCCATAGGAGCGCCAGAGGAAGATCGCCGGCGGGATCAGGTAGAGGAGCTGCATCAGGCTCTGCGAGGCGAGCCAGGGGTCGCGGAGCAGCAGTACCCATTCCTTGCGCCGGAGCAGGGAACCCGCCCCGGCCTTGCGGAACCGGCCGAGGAAGATCGCGGTCGGCCCGGCATTGTCCTTGGCGCCCGGCGCGCCGTCCGCGGTTGCGGCGGCCAGGGCGTATTCGCCGAGCCGCGCGGCGAAGATCAGCATCGGCGCGATCAGCAAGGCCGCGCCGATCGCCAGGACCAGGACGAGTGCGACGGCATCGCCGAGGATCGCGCGGGCCGGGATCCACGCCCAGCTACTGGCCGGCGGCGCATGCGCGATCGCGAAATCGGATTGGAAGAAGGTCGCCTGCGACATGCTGCCGATCGAGGTGATCGCCACCACCTGGATCGCGATGATGAAGGCTGAGCCGATCAGCGCGGCAACGACCTGGGCCGCGAGGCGCGTGCGCTTGGCGCCCATCAGGTCGAACAAAGCGGCGGTCAGCGCGAGCGCGACGCCGGTCGTGGCGAGGCCGGAAGCCGCGGCGACGCCGTAGCCGGAGAGCCAATGCAGCCCGCCGCGATAGACCAGCACGTCGATGAAGGGCGCGGCGATGAACAGGGTCATCGCCGTCGTGGTGGCGGCGACGGAGAGCACGCGCAGGCCGAGGACCTTGTGCAGCGAGACCGGCGAGGATTTCAGCAGATCGAGATCGCCGCGGCCGTAGAACAGGCGCGTCACCTGCTCCAGGGATTGCGAGAGCATCAGGAAGTAGCCGAGGCCGATGCTGCCGGTCAGCGCCACGAGCTGGCGCGGCGGCGCGTCCAGCGTCATGCCGGCATAGCGCCCGACCATCCCCCAGGCGATCGCGTGCATGATGACGATGACAATGACGATCCAGATGACGACCGAGCGCATGCGCCAGCGTCCGCCGGCGGTCATGAGATAGGCGAGATCGCGCCAGGAGATCAGCCCTTCCTGGCGCGCCAGCCACAGGACCGAGCGCGGGCTAGTTGCGGCGGTCATTCGACGCGATCGTCATGGCGCCGCTGGGTGCTGCCGACCAAGGTGAGGAAGACGTCCTCGAGGCTGGTATCGCCGACCTTCGAGCCGGCCTTGCCGCGCAATTCGTCGAGCGTGCCTTCGGCGATCAGCTTGCCCTGGGAGATGACGCCGATGCGCTCGGCCATGCGCTCGGCCACTTCCAGGATATGCGTGGTCATGATCACGGTACAGCCCTGGCGCACGCGTTCCAGCAGCACGTCCTTCACCAGCCGGGCGGCATGGGCGTCGAGCCCGGTCAGCGGCTCGTCGAGGATGATCAGCCTCGGGTCGTGGACCAGCGCGCCGGCCAGCGCCACCTTCTGCCGCATGCCCTTGGAGAAGCCTTCGCAGCGCTCGTCGGCATTGGGGGTCAGCTCCAGCCAGCGCAGCAGCTCCCGCGCGGTGCGTTCGCCGGCATCGGGCGCGATACTCCAGAGACCGGCGACGAAGGCGAGATATTCGAGCGGCGTCAGCTTGTCGTAGATCATCGGCTCGTCGCTGACCCAGGCGGTGATCTGCTTGGCGGCGGTCGGCTGCTTCAGCGCGTCGATGCCGAAGATCGCGATCGATCCCGCATCGGGCCGCAACAGGCCGGAGACCATGCGCAGGGTCGTGGTCTTGCCGGCGCCGTTGGGCCCGAGCAGCGCATAGAACTCGCCGGCGCGGACCGTGAGGTCGAGCCCATCGACCGCCGGCCGCTGATAGACCTTGCGCAACCCGCGGACGGCGAGCGCATCGTTCTGGGTGAGGGCGCCAGCCCCGTTCGCGGTCATGTCACGCGCCAGCATGGTCTTCCGTTTCACTCGGGTCCGGCAGAATGCCCTGGCCATCGAACCCTGTCACTATTGCTAAGCCATTAACAGGATTTGCAATTGTCGTGCTTCCCCGGACCGAAGTAACTTTGCGCACGCGCGGAGTGTTGTTTTGCCGAGGCGGTACGGGCAGGGGCGATGAATCGGCTGGAAACCTGGGCCACGGTGCATTTCATGAGCGGCCCCGGCGCGGCGGTGGGCACGCTGCTGCATCTCGGGCTGGCGCTCGCGGTCACCACCCATGTCCTGCTCTACAAGCGGGACGTGCCCGCCGCGATCGCCTGGATCGGGCTGGCCTGGCTGTCGCCGATCCTGGGGCCGGCGCTCTACTGGATGTTCGGCATCAACCGTGTGCGCCGCCGCGCCTACCGGATCAGCCGTCGCTATGTCGCGCGGCGCGGCCCGCCGCCGCCGATCGGCGCCATCCGCAGCGAGAAATACGCGGCGCTCGAGCGCGCGGTCGGCGTGCTGACCCGGCGCCCGACCCTGGCGAGCAACGCGATCGCGCCGATGCGCAACGGCGACGAAGCCTATCCGGTGATGCTGCAGGCGATCGCCGAGGCCAAGGTGAGCATCGGCCTGGCCAGCTACATCTTCCTGGCCGACGAAGCCGGACGGCCGTTCATCGACGCGCTGATCGCCGCGAAGAATCGCGGCGTCGAAGTCCGCGTGATGGTCGACGGGATCGGCAGCGGCTACTTCTTCTCGAAGACCGCCTTCCTGCTGCGGCGCGGCGGCGTCCGGGTCGCGCGGTTCATGCATGCCTGGCTGCCCTGGCGCACCGCGTTCCTCAACCTCCGGAACCACAAGAAGATCCTGGTGGTGGACGGCAGGCGCGGCTTCATCGGCGGTCTCAACATCAGCGCGCACAACCTGAAGGCCGCGGATCCCAGGACCGCGGTGCGCGACATGCATTTCGAGGTGACCGGCCCGGTCGTGGCACAGATCGCCGAAGCCTTCGTGACGGACTGGGAATTCGCGACCGGCGAGGAGCTGATGGGCGAGGCCTGGTTCCCGGCGCCGGAGGAATGCGGATCGGCCCTGGCGCGGGTGATCACGTCCGGACCGGACCAGGACATCGAGAAGATCGAGTTCATGTTCCTGCAGGCGATCGGCAGCGCGCAGCGACAGATCAAGATCATCACGCCCTATTTCCTGCCGGACGAACGCCTGATCGCGGCGCTGGAGCTGGCGGCGATGCGCGGCGTCGATGTCGATATCGTGATCCCGGAGAACAGCGATCACCTGGTGATGGACTGGGCGGTGATGGCGCATATCGCCCCGCTGCTGATCGCCGGTGTGAAAGTCTGGCGCGCGCCGCAGCCCTTCGAGCATTCGAAGCTGATGACCATCGACGGTGGCTGGTCGCTGGTCGGCAGCGCCAACTGGGACCAGCGCAGCCTGCGGCTCAATTTCGAGCTCAACATGGAGGTCTACGACCCGGACTTCACCGCGGTGATCGCCGAGAAGATCGCCGCGCGCCAGGGCGAGGAGATCACGCTGCGGTCGATCTATTCGCTGCCGACGCTGATCCGGCTGCGCAACCGGGCGGTACGGCTGCTGCTGCCCTATCTCTGATCCAGCGGCTCGAACTCCATCCGGATCGGGTGGTGATCCGACGGGCCGCGGTCGAGCACCGAGGCCGTGACGCATCTGATCTGCCGCACCAGGCAGCGGTCGAGCCGGGTGCGGAACTTGTGGGTGCGCATCCGGGGCCCCGCATCGTGGAACCCGGTGAGCCGGATCTCGCCCACCGCGTTGTAGTCGCCGATGATGGCGGCCGGCCCTTCGAGCCGGTCGGCGGCGGTGCGCACCTGGCGGCGATTGAGAAGCTGGCCGTGCGAGAGGTGGACGTTGGCGAAGCCGATGCCGCGGACATGCAGCAATTGCGCAAGCCGCGGCGGCACGCGGCCCGGCAGCTTCGAGCTCGGCAGCTCGACGGAATCCGGGTTCGGGATATCGTGCGGCGTCCAGGCGCCGAGCCCATAGACTCTCTTCGGCAGCGGCAGGAAATGGAAATGGCCGCCGACCACGTCGGTCAGCTCCGAGAGATTGGATTTGGCCTCCTGCATCAGCAGCAGGTCCGGGTGCTCCGCCTCGATGAGCGCGGCGAGATGTGCCAGCAAGGCGCCGCCGCGATGCCAGAGATTCCAGCTGATGACCTTCAACGCGATACTCCCTCGGCGATGTAACCCGTCAGGCGAGAGTAGCGTTCCGCCCCGACGAAATCACTCGGGAGGTGGCTACCGCCGGTGCTTCGCGAGGAAGCGGAGCACGGCGTTGTTGAACGGCTCGGGGAATTCCCAGAGGAAGGCGTGGCCGCCTTTCGCCGTGGCGAATTCCGAATGCTTGATCAGGAAGTGCAGGTCTTTGGAGAGGTTCATCGGGATCAGGATGTCGTCCTCGCCCGCCAGGACCATGGTCGGCACCTTGATGTCCTTCAGGCGTGCGGTCGTGTCATGGACCTGGATGGCGTGGAGCTGGGAGAGGTAGGCATCGACCGGCTGGTCGAGACTGGCCATCGCCGCCTCGAACTCCTTCAAGGTCGCTTCCTGGTGCAGGAAGAAGTCCTGGGTGAAGGCCCAGAGCGTCACATCGCGCATGACCGTCGGCACGCCCATGACCGGCGCCATGTCCTGCCAAAGCTTGAACATGCGCGACGCGAAGGGTCCGGGCGCCGCATAGGTACAGCAGAGCGAGAGCGAGCGCAGATCGCTCTGATAGGCGAGGGCGTATTCCTGGCCGATCATGCCGCCCATCGAGACGCCGACCAGATGGAAGTCCGTGATCTTCAGGGAATCGACCAGCGCCTTCGCGTCCTGCGCCATCAGCGCGGCGGTGTAGGGGCCTTTCGGGCGCGCCGACTTGCCGATGCCGCGATTGTCGAAGCGCAGCACGCGGTAGCCCGCTTCGAGAAAGGCCGGCACCTGGCCGAACCAGGTCGTGAGATCGTCGGCGAGGCCGTTGATCAGGACGACGGTCTCCGGCCCGTCGCCCTCGAGCTCATAGTTGATGTCGATGCCGTTCACTTTGGTCATGGGCATGGCGGGTTCCCCTCCGTTTCGAGCTCCGCGGCATCGCATGTTTGGCGTCGCTCACCGGGCAGCCGCCAAACGTCCTCCGTCAGATCGCCCTTACCACGACATGCCGCTTCTTGCCGAAGGACAGCTTGATGACGCCCTCGGCATTGCGGTCGGCCAGCGAGATCTTCCGGTTCTCGTCGCTGATCGTGGCGTCGTTGAGCTTGGCGCCGGCGCCCTTGATCAGGCGGCGCGCCTCGCCGTTGGACGCGGCGAATCCCGCGCGGCGGAACAGCTCGAAGGCGGCGATGCCGGCATCGAGCTCGGCCTTCGGCACCTCGATGCTGGGCAGGTCCTCGCCGAGCTTGCCTTCGACGAAGGTCTTCTGCGCCGTGTCATGCGCCGCCTTGGCCGCCTCCGCGCCGCGGCACATCCGCGTCGCCTCGTCGGCGAGGACGATCTTGGCGCTGTTGATCTCGGCGCCTTCGAGTTGTTCGAGACGCGCGATCTCGTCCAGCGGCAGGTCGGTGAAGAGCCGCAGGAAGCGGCCGACATCGGCATCGTCGACGTTGCGCCAGAACTGCCAGTAGTCGTAGGCCGGCAGCCTTTCCTCGTTGAGCCAGACCGCACCGGCCGCGGTCTTGCCCATCTTGGCGCCGGAGGCGAGCGTGATCAGCGGTGTCGTGAGGCCGAACAGCTCGCGGTCATCGACCCGGCGCCCGAGCTCGACGCCGTTGACGATGTTGCCCCACTGGTCCGAGCCGCCGATCTGAAGCCGGCAGTTCATGCGGCGCTCCAGCTCCAGGAAGTCGTAGGCCTGGAGGATCATGTAGTTGAATTCGAGGAAGGTCAGCGGCTGCTCGCGCTCCAGGCGGATCTTCACGGAATCGAAGGCAAGCATGCGGTTGACCGAGAAGTGCCGGCCGTAATCGCGCAGGAACTCGATGTAGTTGAGCTTGTCCAGCCAGTCGGCATTGTTGACCATGACCGCATCGGTCGGCCCGTCGCCGAATTTCAGGAACTGGGCGAAGATCTTCTGGATGCCGGCGATGTTGCGGTCGATGTCCTCGACCGAGAGCATCTTGCGGCTCTCGTCCTTGCCGGTCGGATCGCCCACCTTGGTCGTCCCGCCGCCCATCAGCACGATCGGCTTGCCGCCGGACTTCTGCAGCAGGCGCAGCATCATGATCTGCAGCAGCGAGCCGACATGCAGCGAATCCGCCGTCGCATCGAAGCCGATATAGGCGGTCAGCCCCTTCTGCGCGACGCCGTCCAGTGCCTGGAGATCGGTGCACTGGTGCATGTAGCCGCGGTCGATGAACTGACGCAGGAATTCCGACTTTGGTTCAGACATAGTAAGACCTAACTTCAACGACGGCCGTGGTTGTACACGGCGCGTGGACCGGATTCCAGGGGGCAGGATTGGCAGAGGGTATGTGGGCGGTCGGGCTGATGAGCGGCACCAGCGGCGACGGCATCGACGCCGCCCTGATCAAGACCGACGGCGAGACCGTCCAGGAGGTCGGGCCGGCGCTGGGCGAGGCCTATGACGCGGATTTCCGCGCGCAGGTGAAGGGCGCCTATGGGCGCTGGGACCCGCCCGCGGGCCTGGAGCGCGAATTGACCGAACGGCATGCCGCGGCGGTCAAGCGGCTGCTGGCCAAAGCCGGCAAATCGCCGGCCGAGATCGGCATCGTGGGCTTCCACGGCCAGACCATCCTGCACGAACCGGAGCGGCATCGGACCCGCCAGATCGGCGACGGCGCGCTGCTCGCGCAACGGACCGGCATCGACGTGGTCAACGATTTCCGTTCCGCCGACATGGCGGCGGGCGGCGAGGGCGCGCCGCTGGCGCCGGTCTATCACCGCGCCATTGCCGCGAAGCTCCCGAAGCCGTTGGCGATGCTCAACCTCGGCGGGGTCGGCAATGTCACCTGGATCGGACCAAGCGATTCCGAAGGGGGCGGGACGCTGATCGCCTTCGACACCGGCCCGGCCAATGCGCTGATCGACGACTGGATGCTGCAGCGGACCGGAGAGCCGGTCGACCGCGACGGCGCGCTGGCGCGCAGCGGCACGGTCGATGAGACCGCGGTCGCGCGGTTCCTGGACAATCCTTATTTCGCGCGCCCGGCGCCGAAATCGCTGGACCGCGATGCGTTCAAGGGATTCTCCATCGCGGGCCTCGGCACCGCCGACGGCGCCGCGACTTTGACCGCGATCACCGCCGCGACCGTCGCCGCCGGCATCCGTCACCTGCCGTCGAAGCCGGCGCGCTGGCTGGTCTGCGGCGGCGGGCGGCACAATCCGGTGCTGATGGATGCCCTGCGCGCACGCCTCGCCGTATCCGTCGAGCCGATCGAGGCGGCCGGCTGGGACGGCGATGTCATCGAGGCGCAGGCTTTCGCCTTCATGGCGGTGCGATCGCTGCGCGGCCTGCCGATCAGCTTCCCCGGCACGACTGGCGTCGAGCAGCCGCAGACCGGCGGCGCGTTGCATCGGCATCCGCGGAGCTGAAGCATGCTGCAACCGGATTACCCGATCGTCACCGAGCGGCTCCTGCTGCGCCCGTACCGGGATGTCGAGGCGCTTTATGCGATCCGCTCGCGCGACGATGTGATGCGGTTCCTCTATGAGGAGCCGCTCTCCCGTGACGAGGCGCACGAGAATCTGATGGAGCGCATCGGCCGGGACGCCCTGCGCCGCGAGGGCGACGAGCTGAAGCTGGCGATCGAGCAGCGGGAGACCGGCCGGATGATCGGCGGTGCCAACCTGACCTGGTCGAGCGCCGTCCACAAGCAGGGCGAGATCGGCTTCATGCAGCATCCCGACCAGCAGGGACGCGGCTATGCGCGCGAGGCGATGCTGGCCGTGCTGCGGCTCGGCTTCGAGGGGCTCGACCTGCATCGCATCTACGGCCGCTGCGATGCCCGCAACGCGGCCTCGGCGCGGCTGATGGAACGCCTCGGCATGCGCCGCGAGGCGCATCTGCGCGAGAACGAATTCG
>DASZYM010000302.1:0-2210 GCA_035545355.1 Dongiaceae bacterium | reverse complement strand
AAGGTGATCTACAGCTACATCCCAGATCTCATCCGCTTCTATCTCGGCGAAGAGCCGATCCTGAAGAACGTGCCCACCTGGCGCTGCCGCGAGCCGGAGGCGCTGCGCTATGTGCTCGACCACCTGCATGAGCTGGTGGTCAAGGAGACCCACGGCTCCGGCGGCTACGGCATGCTGGTCGGGCCGCATGCGGCCAAGGCCGATATCGAGACCTTCCGCGCGCGGGTGAAGGACAATCCCGCCGGCTATATCGCCCAGCCGACCTTGTCGCTCTCGACCTGCCCGACCTTCGTCGAGAGTGGGATCGCGCCGCGGCATGTCGATCTGCGGCCCTTCGTGCTGACCCGGGCCGACGGCGTCAGGATCGTGCCGGGCGGCCTGACGCGCGTGGCCTTGCGCGACGGCTCGCTGGTGGTCAATTCCAGCCAGGGCGGCGGGCTCAAGGATACCTGGGTGATCGAGTGCTGAGCCGCACCGCCGACAGCCTCTACTGGCTCTCGCGCTATGTCGAGCGCGCCGACTACCTGGCGCGCACCATCGAGGCGGCGGCGCGACTCTCGTCGCTACCGACGACCTATGCCGGCGAGGCGAACGAGTGGGAGAGTGCGGTCCAGACCGCGGGCTGCGGTCCGATGTTCCACGACCACCACGAGACCGCGACCGCCGAGACCGCGAGCGCATTCCTGATCGCCTCGCCCCATAACCCGACCTCTATCGCGAAATGCTTCGAGATCGCCCGGACCAATGCCCGCGCCGTGCGCACGGCCTTGACCAGCGAGACCTGGGAAACCATCAATGGCGCCTGGCTGGAGTTGCAGCGGCTGAACGTGCGGAGCCTCGGGCCGGCGGAGCTGCCGAAATTCCTGGCCTGGGTGAAGGAGACCTCGCTCCGGGTCGATGGCTCCGGCTATCGCACCATGCTGCGCAACGACGCCTATTGGTTCTCGCGGCTGGGGATCGCGGTGGAGCGCGCCGACAACACGGCGCGTATCCTGGACGTGAAGTACCACATCCTGCTGCCGGAGAACGCGGCGGTGGGCGGCGGCATCGACTATTCGCAATGGGCGGCGATCCTGCGCGCCGTGTCGGCGCTGACCAGCTATCACTGGGTCTATCGCGAGAGCCTGAAGCCCTGGCTGATCGCCGACCTGCTGATCCTGAACCCGCAGATGCCGCGGTCGCTGGCCGCCTGCTACCGGGACATCGTCGCCAACCTGGACGAGCTGGCGGGCGCCTATAACGCGCCGGGACGGGCGCAGCGCGCGGCACGGGCGATCAACCGGCAACTCTCCGCGATGAAGATCGAGCAGGTCTTCCAGGCCGGGCTGCACGAGTTCATCACCAAATTCATCGCCGACAATAACGGCCTGGGATCGGCCATAAGCGGCCAATACCTGATCTGAATCGTCCATGCGGATCCGCATCCACCACGAGACCACCTACAGTTACGACCGGCCGGCCCAGTCCATGGTGCAACTCCTGCGCCTGACCCCGCGGGACCACGAGGGGCAGTACGTGCGGCGCTGGCGCATCGACCTCGACGAGGGCGGCGTGCTGCGCCAGCGCGAGGATGCCTACGGCAACATCCTGCACGTGCTCTCGGCGACGGGGCAGTTCAGCACCTTCACCTTGTCGGTCGATGGCGAGGTCGAGACCCAGGACACGTCCGGCATCGTCAAGGGCGCGATCGAGCGCTTCCCGCCGGAGCTTTACCTGCGCGAGACGCCGCTGACCCGGCCGGGCGCGGCGATCGCCGACTTCGCCCGAGGCGCGGCCAAGGGCGACGGCAGCCTGGCGCGGCTGCACGCGCTGCTGCGCGCGCTGGCCCGGCATATGTCCTTCGAGATCGGAACCACCGATGCCGCGACGACCGCGGCGCAGGCCTTCGAACACGGCCGCGGCGTCTGCCAGGACCTGGCGCATGTCTTCATCGCCGCGGCGCGGGTGCTGGGCATCCCGTGTCGCTATGTCGGCGGCCATCTGCTGCGCGGCGACGGAGCGGCGGAGCAGGAGGCGGGCCATGCCTGGGCCGAGGCTCATGTGGCCGGGCTCGGTTGGGTCGGCTTCGATCCGGCGAATGGGATCTGCCCGACCGAGGCTTATGTGCGGGTCGGGATCGGCCTCGACTATCTGGGCGCGGCGCCCGTGCGCGGCGCCCAGATCGGCGGGTCCGAGGAGAAGCTGGCCGTCGCCATCCAGGTCGGCCGGGC
>DASZYM010000301.1:0-13029 GCA_035545355.1 Dongiaceae bacterium | reverse complement strand
GGCGGTGCTGACGCTGCTCGGCAAGCTCGGCGCCGGGGCAGATGTCGTTTCCGTCGGCGAGATGTACCGCGCATTGAAGGCCGACATCGCCGCCAAGGACATCGTCTTCGCCGGCGTCGGCAAGACGCGGGACGAGATGGCTGCGGCGCTCGACGCCGGCATCCATCAGTTCAACGTCGAATCCCATGGCGAGCTCTACACGCTCAACGAGACCGCGCTCGCCAAGGGGAAGAAGGCGCCGGTCGCGCTGCGCATCAATCCCGATGTCGACGCGCTGACCCATGCCAAGATCTCGACCGGCAAGGCCGAGAACAAGTTCGGCATCGACTACGCTCATGCGCCGCAGGTCTATGCCGAAGCGGCAAAGCTGCCCGGCATCGAGATCCAGGGCATCGCCTGCCATATCGGCTCGCAGCTCCTCGACGTGGCCCCGTACAAGGCCGCCTTCGGCAAGCTCGCCGATCTGACGCGGCAGCTCCGCGCGGCGGGGCTCAAGGTGCAGCGCATCGATCTCGGCGGCGGGGTCGGCGTCGCCTATAAGGGCGAGCAGACCATCCCGATCGAGGGCTATGTCGAGGCGGTCGCCTCCACGGTCGGCAATCTCGGCTGTGCGCTGGAGATCGAGCCCGGGCGCAGCATCGTCGCCGAATCGGGCCTGCTGCTCGCCCGAGTCATCAACGTCAAATCGGGCGTCAGCCGGAAGTTCGTCATCCTCGACGCGGCGATGAACGATCTCATCCGCCCCGCCCTCTACGACGCCTATCACGAAATTGTGCCCGTGACCGTTCCGGCGAGCGATGCGCCGGTGGAACGGGTCGATGTCGTCGGTCCGGTCTGTGAAACCGGCGATCTGTTCGCCGCCCAGCGGCCCATGCCGCCCTTGAAATCCGGGGATCTGGTGGCTTTCTCCAATGCGGGAGCTTATGGCGCGGTCATGGCTTCAACCTACAACAGCCGACCGCTGGTGCCCGAAGTGATGGTTAAGGGCTCCGAATTTGCCGTCATCCGTCCGCGCCTCAGTTATGACGCAATGATCGGCCAAGATATTGTTCCCAACTGGGTTTAGGTTACACTTCCAGTCGGCGTCGCAGCGTGAGGTAGGGTCCGCGTGGAGCAGAGACGGCAATCCGTCCTGAAGACCAACCAGACTGACAGAAGCAGCCGGGGCGAGCCGCTCCCCTTCCGGGTGAGCGCCTATGTGACCGGCGCCTGGTGGCTGCTGCTGCTCGAACGCCTGCTGCCGGCCTTGTTGCCGGGCCTGCTGGTGCTCGGCGCTTTCCTCGCCTTCGCCCTGTTCGGCATTCCGCGCCTGCTCCCGCCCTGGCCGCAGGTCGCGCTGCTGGTGCTCTGGGCGGCCGGCCTGATCGCCGCCTTGGTGCTCGGCTTCCGCCGCTTCCGCCTGCCGAGCCAAGGCGAGGCGGTGCGCCGCGTCGAGCTCGACAGCGCCCTCGACCATCGGCCGATCACCCATCTGACCGACAGCCAGGCGAGCAACCTCATCGATCCCGATGCGGTGGCGCTCTGGAAGCGCTACCGGGCGCGCCTGATGCAGTCGATCGGCCGGCTCGGCCTCGGCCTGCCGCGGGCCACCGTCGCCGCGCGCGATCCCTGGGGCCTGCGCGCACTGGTGCTGCTGGTGCTGGTGATCGCCGTGTTCAGCGCCGGCGACAATTGGCAGCGCCGGCTCTACCAGGCCTTCCATCCGAACTTCTCGACCCTGACCGAGACCGATACCAGCAAGGTCGAGGCCTGGCTGACCCCGCCCGACTACACGCGTCTCGCACCGATCAGCCTGTCGAGCGCGGTGAAGCTCGACGACACCGAGGATGCCAAGCCGCTCACCGTCCCCGCCGGCAGCAAGATCCTGGCCCAGGCGGAAGGCGTCGGCGCCAAAGCGAGCCTGGTCGCCAACGGCCAGACCAAGGATTTCGAGAAGCTGGACGCGATGACCCAGCGGCTCGAAGGCAAGATCACCGCGGGCGATGCGATCGAGATCCAGGCCGACGGCGCGACCTTGGCGCGCTGGCCGATCACGGTCGTCAAGGACATGCCGCCGACCGTCGCCTTCGCCAACAATCCGAGCGCGACCGATCGCGGCGTGCTGCGGCTCGAATATCTCGCCAAGGACGATTACGGCGTCAGCAACGTCAAGGCCGTCATCACGCTCAACAAGGACACGCTGGAACTGCCCCTGCCCTTGCCCCAGGTCGATGGCCGCGAGATCAAGGCCACGGCCTATCAGGACCTGACCTCCAATCCCTGGTCGGGCCTGGAGGTCGAGATCCGGCTGGTGGCGCGCGACGCGATCGGCCAGATCGGCGCCTCGGCCCCGATCACCATGACCCTGCCGGAGCGCAAGTTCTTCAACCCGATCGCCCGCGCCATCATCGAGCAGCGCAAGAAGCTGGCGCGCGATCCGGATTCCAAGGACCAGGTGGCCGAGGCGCTGCGCGATCTCGACGCCCAGCCCGAGGCGTTCGACAACAACTTGACCGTCTTCATGGCGCTGAACTTCGCCTTCCGGCGCCTCTCCGCGGATTCCGTCTCCAAGGAGGACCTGACCGCGATCGAGCAGCTCCTCTGGGACACGGCGCTGGCGCTCGAGGATGGCGGCGTCTCGCTGGCCATGCGCGAGCTGCGCGACCTGCAGCGCCAGCTCGAGGACGCCTTGCAGCGCGGCGCCCCCCAGGAAGAGATCGAGCGGCTGATGAACCAACTGCAGGAGGCGATGAACAAGTACCTGCAGAACCTGCAGCAGCAGATCCAGGAGGCGATGAAGAACGGGATGCCGGTGCAGCGGCTCTCGCCCAACGGGCTCAAGCTCTCGCAGCAGGACCTCAACCAGATGCTGAACGAGGCGCGCAAGATGGCGCAGAGCGGCTCGCGGGATTCCGCGCGCCAGATGCTCGATAAGCTGCAGCAGATGCTGGAGAACCTGCAGGCCGGCATCCCGATGCCGATGGACCGCCAGGCCAACCAGGCCCAGCAGATGATGAACGATCTGGGCCGCATGATGCAGCGCCAGCAGCAATTGCTGGAGCAGAGCTACCAGATGCAGCGCGGCCAGCAGCCGGGCCAGCAATCCGGCGAAGGCCAGCCCGGGGACCAGGGCGGCCAGCAGGCCGATGGAGGCCTCCAGGCGGCGCAGCAGGACCTGCTGCGCCAGGACCTCGGCCAGCTCATGCGCCAATTCGGCAACATGACCGGCGACTTGCCGCAAGGCATGGGCCAGGCCGAGCAGTCGATGCGCCAGGCGGTGCAGTCCTTGAACAAGAACCAGTTCGGCGATGCCAGCGACTCGCAGAACCAGGCTCTGTCGCAGCTCCAGCAGAGCATGCAGTCGATGCAGCAGATGCTGCAGCGCCAGGCGGGCGCCAGCCGCGGCCCGGGCCAGCGCGATCCGATGGATCCGTTCGGCCGTGTCGCGCCGCAGCAGGATTCGTCCGGCGGCAATACGACGGATACCTACGGCGTCAAGGTGCCCGACCAGTCCGAGATGGAGCGCGCCCGCCAGATCTTCGAAGAGCTGCGCCAGCGCCGCAACGATCCCTCACGGCCGCGCGACGAGCGCGACTACCTGGACCGGCTGCTGAAGCAGTTCTGAGCGCGACGCGGCGGTCGAATACCGGCGATCGGAGTCCGTGATGTTTGGAGAGTTCGCGCGCCGGTCGATCCAGCGCGCGGGCGCGGTCAGTGCACGCGGCCGCGGCGCTTCTGCAGCGCCTCTTCGACCGCAGTGCAGATCTCCTTCAGGCTGAACGGCTTCGAGATCACGCGGTCGACGGGATTCTGCTGGGAATGGGCGCGCTGGCCCTCGCTGGCAAAGCCGGTCATCATCAGCACCGACATCTGCGGATTGTCCCGCGTCGCCTGCGCGGCCAGAGCGATGCCGTCCATGCCGGGCATCACGATGTCGGTCAGCATCAGGTCATAATTGCGCTCGGCCAGAGCGGCCAAGGCGGCGCTGCCATCGGCGACCGAGGTCACGCTGTGCCCGTAATAGGCCAAGGCCCGCGACACGAAATCGCGCACCGCCTGGTCGTCTTCGGCCACCAGAATGGAAGCCATCGGTCCCTGTCCGCGCGCCAATCCCTGTCCGGCTTCCGACTTCATGTGTGTGCCGTTCTTTCCGTTGTTTTGAGGCATCATCACCGCTTTTCGCTCAGTGATCCGGGGCCCGAATCGGCGGCTCCCGATGGATGCCTGAGCCTAGCCCCCAGCCGTTAACAATTGGTGAGTGCCCGGTTAACAGCCGCCCGTAAACGCATACCGGGCCGTGCGGTTCCACGAAGAATCGTGCCGATATTATTTCGCGTCGATTTTTCCGAAAGTGACGCGGATCGTCTTCATGGACGGCGGGGCGTTTTCATAAAGTATACGAAAGGTAATCGTCTCGCCGGCCGCAATATCGGTTTCCTGTGTGCGGAACATGAAGGGCGCGCCGACCTGCTTGCCGTCGGCATCGAAAGCCGAAAGCATCAGCGGCGGGACCTTCAGGGATTTATCCGCCGGATTGAAGACGTCGCCCCGCACCGACATCAGCCGGTCGCGCTGCTCGGTTTTGACATTGCCGATCTCGAGCAGGTCCGCCGGCGCCTCGGCGCGCAGGCCGAGCAATGCATAGATCGATTCGGTCGCCGGCAGGCGCTCGGTGATCGGCCCCTGCAGGAAATAGGCGGCGACGGCGAGGCCGCAGACGATGCCGGCGAGCAGCACCCAAGGCCAGGCGCCGACCTTGCGCGCCGGTGCCGCGGGCTTGAGCTTCGGCGGCACGACCACCGGCGCGGCGCGCGGCGTCGCGGCGGCCTGCCCGCTGAGCAGCGCCGCAAGACCCGGCGCCATGGTCTGCGGCGGTGCGGGCTCGGCGGCGGCAGGGGGCGTCGGCTCGCTCGCGCTCACCTCGGCGGCGAGCGACTCCACCGGAGCCGGCGGCTGTTGGTGCCAGCGATGCCCGCATTTGGCACAGCGGACGTTGCGGCCGTTCGGTCCCAACAACGACGCATCCAGTGAGAAGCGCGTCGCGCAGGCGGGGCAACTGACGATCACGACTCGACTCGCACCATTTCACGGAAATGCGTGACACTTATAGGACGAGGGTCTAGGGACACGCAACTTCACTGCGCTGCGACTCGGCGGCATCCTGCGCTTTCAGAGGCTTAGGCTGGACTATCGGAAAGGCCCTGTGTCATTTTGAGAATGCCTTTTCCACAAGCTGGTCCATTGGGCCCTGCACGGGATCGATCACCTTGATTCTGTTCGACGGCGTCTCGGTGCAATACGGCGCCGGACCGCAGATTCTACGGGACGTCACCTTCACCCTGGCGCCGGGTTCGTTCCACTTCGTGGTGGGACGCAGCGGCGCCGGCAAGTCGTCGCTCTTGAAGGTGATGTATCTCGGCCTGCCGCCCGCGTCGGGCACGGTCAGCCTGTTCGGCAAGGATGTGGCCACGCTCGACCGCGCCGAGATGCCGGCCTTGCGCCGTCGCATCGGCGTGGTGTTCCAGGACTTCCGCCTGATCGACCATCTCTCCACCCTCGACAACGTGGCGCTGCCGCTGCGCATCGCCGGCGTGCGCGAGGCCGAGGTGAAGAAGCATGTCTCCGAGCTGCTGGCCTGGGTCGGGCTGGCCGATCACCTGCACGCCCCGCCTGCCACCCTGTCCGGCGGCCAGCAGCAGCGCGTCGCGATCGCCCGCGCCGTCATCGCGCGGCCGAGCCTGCTCCTGGCCGACGAGCCGACCGGCAATGTCGATGACGTGATCGGCCTGCGCCTCATGTACCTCTTCGAGGAGCTGAACCGCCTCGGCACCACGGTGGTGATCGCCACCCATAACGACACCCTGGTCAGCCGCTTCAACCACCGTCAGCTCCGCATCGAAAGCAATGCGATCCGCGTGTTCGATCCCCGGCCGATGACCAGCTATCCGCCGCCCACGGCCTCTCCGGCGGCGGCCTCCGCCGCGCAATCGGCGGCACAGCTCCGCCGCCCGGGAACGATCGGGGGAACGACCGGCGGCGGCTTCGGCAGGGGCACTGCTTGATGTTCCAGTTCAGGCTCCGGACCGACCTGCCTTTCGACCGCGATGCCGCGGCGGGCTTCCTGCCCTGGATCATCGGCTTCATGGTGTTCCTCTGCGTCATCACCGTCGCGGCCGCCCTGACCGTCGAGCGCGTCGCCGATCGCTGGCGCCAGGGCCTGGCCGGGAACCTCACCGTCGAGCTGCCTTTCGCGCCCGACCTCGACACCGGCAAGCGCGCCGAGGCGCTCGACGCCGCGGTCAATCTCGTGACCGAGACGCCGGGCATCACCGGCGCGGCGGTGCTGGACGACGACCAGATCGCCGCCTTGCTCTCGCCCTGGCTCGGCCCCGATGCGACCCAGCTCGACGTGCCGCTGCCGACCATGATCGCGGTGACCCGCCGCACCGACGTGCCGATCGATCTGAAGGCGCTGCAGGCCAAGCTCGATACGCTGGTCGCGGGCGCGCAGGTGGACGACCATGGCGACTGGGTCGCCGATGCCCTGGTCTTCCTGCGCTCGCTGCAGGCGCTCGCCGCCGCCTTGGCCGGGCTCGCGCTGGCCGCCGCGGCGCTGACCGTCATCTTCGTCACCCGCACCGGGCTTGCCACCCACCGCGCGGTGATCGAGGTCGTGCATCTCATCGGGGCGCCCGACCGCTACATCGCCCGGCAGTTCCAGGCCCAGGCGCTGAAGCTCGGCATCCTCGGCGGCATCGTGGGGCTGGCCTGCGGGGCCGGCACGGTGATCGGCGTCGACAAGCTGCTCGCCTTCGCGGCGCGGCAAAGCCTTTCCCCTGGCATGCCGGCGCCGACCGGGCTCAGCTTCGATTTCCGCCTGCTGCCCTGGCAATGGGCCGTGCTGGCGGTCCTGCCGCTGGTGGTCGCCCTGGTCGCCATGATGACGGCGCGGTTCACCGTGCTGCGCTCGCTCGCCCGGATGCCCTGATGGCGGACGTCTGACGATGGCGATCAGCCGCAACACCTCGCGCATCAATTTCCGCGAAGCCAATCCGCGGCGTCGCGGCCCGGTCGCGCAGCTCGCGCATATCCTGCTCGGCCTGATCGTGCTCTGGCTCGGCGGCCTGCTCGCCTTCGTCGCCGCGATCCCGCAGCCGAACAGCGCCGCCGATGCCGACAAGCCGACCGATGTGATCATCGTGCTGACCGGCGGCGGCGATCGGCTGGCCGAAGGCTTCCGCCTGCTCGACCGCGGCCTCGCCAAGCACCTGTTCATTTCCGGCGTGGCACCGGGCGTCACGCTTTCCCAACTGGTCGCCCGACTGGGCGAGCAGAATGAGAAGCTGCCGCCCTACGAGCAGATCGCCTGCTGCGTATCGCTCGGCTATGAAGCGGAGAGCACGGTCGGCAATGCCGAGGAGAGCGCCGACTGGCTGCGCCGCAGCGGCGCAAAATCGGTTCGGCTGGTGACGGCCAACTATCACATGCTGAGGAGCCAGCTCGAGTTCCGCCGCACCCTGCCCGACATCACGGTGATCCCCAACCCGGTCTTCCCGCCGGAAGTGCGCGACCCGAACTGGTTCCTGAAGCCGCACACCCTCCTGCTGCTGATGAACGAGTACCACAAATATCTGATCGCCCTCGCCCGCGACCTCCCCGGCCAGGCCCATCGCTGGACGGCGCAGCTCTCGGCGCCCGACTGGTCGAGGCTGGTCGCCCGGCTCAAGTCGTCGCTCTGGTCCTCCTGATGCTGCGCTCCATTCTGTTCAACGTGATCTACGGCCTCTGGACCACGGCGATGCATATCGTCTGCCTGCCGCTGCTGCTCGGGCCCCGGTCCTGGATCTATGCCGCGGCCGGGCTCTGGATCGACGTCACGCTCTGGCTGCTGAAGCATGTGGTCGGCCTCGACTACCGGATCGTCGGCGCCGAGAACCTGCCGAGCGGACCGGCGATCTTCGCTTCCAAGCATCAATCCGCCTGGGAGACGCTGTTCCTCTCGCGCTATCTCCACTACCCGGCCTTCGTGCTGAAGAAGGAGCTGCTCTCGATCCCGCTCTTCGGCTGGTACCTGCGGAAGGTCGGGATGATCGCGATCGACCGCAAAGCCGGCGCCAGCGCGCTGCGCAACATGACGCGCCAATCGGCCGAGATCTTCGCCCAGGACCGCTCGCTGCTGATCTTCCCGGAGGGGACACGGGTCGCCCCCGGCCAGCAGCGTCCCTACCAGCCGGGCATTGCCGGCCTCTACGGCCAGCTCAAGGTGCCGGTCGTGCCGGTCGCACTCAATTCCGGCCTGTTCTGGGGCCGCCGCTCCTTCGTGAAGAAGCCCGGCACCATCACCGTCGCTTTCCTCCCCGCCATCCAGCCGGGCCTCGACCGCAAGGCCCTGATGCGCGACCTCGAAAGCCGGATCGAAACCGCCGCGACGGCCTTGGCCCGCACCGCCGATCCCGGGCTTTCGCACGGTGGATAAGCTTCTCCACTGCTTGTGAATAACACCCACCCATCAGCAGAATGCGGGCCGAATTATCTTTTGATTTCAGCCTGATGACTTGAATGCCGCCGGCCGGTGCATAAGTCTGTAGACGGCTTTTTCGCTTCTCCAAACCGGCCTTCTCCAGTAAAGTTCACGGCCCGTTCTCTGGGCTTCTTAAGTGAGTTTGCAATGCCGCAAGTGGCCGCCATCTCCCAGCAGATCTGGGACATGAAATACCGCCTGAAGGGACCCGACGGCGCCCCGGTCGATAAGACGATCGAGGATACCTGGCACCGGGTCGCGGCGGCGCTCGCCGAGTCCGAGGCGCCGGAGCAGCGCGCCGCGCTGACCGAGCGCTTCGCGGCGGCGATGGCGGATTTCAAGTTCATGCCCGCCGGCCGGATCATGGCGGGCGCCGGCGCCAAGCGGAACGTGACGCTCTTCAACTGCTTCGTCATGGGCACCGTGCCCGACGACATGAGCGGCATCTTCGAGCATCTGCGCGAGGCCGCCCTCACCATGCAGCAGGGCGGCGGCATCGGTTACGACTTCTCGACCCTCCGGCCCAAGGGCGCGCCGGTGAAGGGCGTCGGCGCCGATGCGTCCGGTCCCCTCACCTTCATGGATGTCTGGGATGCGATGTGCCGCACCATCATGTCGGCCGGGCATCGCCGCGGCGCCATGATGGCCACCATGCGCTGCGACCATCCGGACATCGAGGCCTTCATCGAGGCCAAGCACACGCCCGGCCGCCTGCGCATGTTCAACCTCTCGGTCCTGGTCACCGACGCCTTCATGCAGGCGGTGAAGGATGACCAGCCCTGGGAGCTGAAATTCGGCGGCACCACCTATCGCGTGCTGCAGGCCCGCGACCTCTGGGACAAGATCATGCGCTCGACCTATTCGAGCGCCGAGCCCGGCGTCATCTTCATCGACCGCATCAACCAGAAGAACAACCTCTATTACTGCGAGTCGATTCAGGCGACGAATCCCTGCGTCACAGGTGATACTTGGGTGCAAACGATCGATGGGCCACGGCATGTGCGTGAGCTGGTCGGTCGTGGTTTCACTGCGATCGTGGACGGCAAGCATCATGCAAGCGGCGCCCAGGGTTTCTTCTCGACTGGAGTGAAGCCGGTCCTGAAACTGCGCACCAGTGAAGGTCACACGCTGCGCCTCACAGCCGACCATCCGGTGCGGGCTGTCACCGCATTGTCGCGCTGCCAGATCGCTTCGGAATGGGTGAAAGCCGCTGATCTGCATGCGGGCGATCGCATCGTGATCAACGATCACCGCACGTCGCCGGCCTGGTCGGGAGCCTATGGCCTGGACGAAGGCTATCTCATCGGCTTGCTGATGGGCGACGGCACGCTGAAATCGGACAAAGCGGTCCTATCCGTCTGGCCCGGCGAGATGACGGTCAACGGCGGCACCGCGCGACCCGGAACTGCCGGAGTGATGCACGCGGCCGAAGCGGCGGCGCGCCGCCTCGCTCGGCGTTCGGACTTCGCCGGCTGGATCGCCATTCAGGGCCGTGGCGAGTATCGCCTGAGTGTCGCCGCGCTTGGCGAACTTGCGCGAGACCTCGGAATGACGCCCGGAGCGAAGCGTCTCACTCCAACGATCGAGCGTGCATCCAGCGACTTCTACCGGGGTTTCCTGCGCGGCCTGTTCGATGCCGACGGATCGGTGCAGGGCAGCCAGACAAAAGACGTCAGCGTTCGCCTCGCTCAAAGCGATCTCGGGACGCTCGAAGCTGTGCAGCGCATGTTGCTCCGCCTTGGCATCGTCTCCAGTATCTATGCGGATCGCCGGCCTGCCGGACCTCGTATGCTGCCCGGTGCCGATCGCCAGCCGAAGTCCTACGACTGCCGCGCCGATCATGAGCTGATCATCAGCGGCATCAATCTGATGCGCTTTGCTGAGGTCGTCGGCTTCAGCGATTTCGACAAGCAGGCTCGCCTGACAGCAACGCTCTCCGGCTATAAGCGTAGCCTCAACCGTGAACGCTTCATCGCCGAGATCGAGTCCGTCACGCCCGACGGCCACGAAGAAGTCTTCGACGTGCAGATCCCAGGCATCAACGCCTTCGATGCCAACGGTCTCTACGTGCACAATTGCGGGGAGCAGCCGCTGCCGCCCTATGGCGCCTGCCTGCTGGGCTCGATCAATCTCGCGGCGCTGGTCGCGCATCCGTTCGAGGAAAATGCGGCGATCGACATCCCGGCGCTGGACGCGCTGGTCGCGACGGCGGTTCGCATGCTGGACGATGCGATCGACGTCTCGAATTTCCCGCTGCCGCAGCAATTGCATGAGGCCAAAGCCAAGCGCCGCATCGGCCTCGGCGTCACCGGTCTCGCCGATGCGCTCATCATGTGCGGCTTGCGCTATGGCAGTGCCGCCGGGGTCAGGCTCACCGAGAGCTGGCTGAAGGCCATCGAGCGCGCGGCCTATCTCGCCTCGTCGGAGCTGGCCGCCGAGAAGGGCTCGTTCCCGCTCTACGACCGCGAGCAGTATCTGGCCGGCGCGATGGTGCAGGGCCTCGACCCCGACGTGCGCGCGGCGATCGCCCGGAACGGCATGCGCAACGGCCTGCTGACTTCGATCGCGCCGACCGGCACGATCTCGCTCTTCGCCGACAACGTGTCGTCGGGCCTGGAGCCGGTCTTCAGCTTCAAATACACCCGCAACGTCCTGATGCCCGACGGCACGCGCCAGGCCGAGGAAGTCTCCGACCACGCCTATCGCCTGTTCCGCCGGCTGAAGGGCGAGGATGCGCCATTGCCCGATGCCTTCGTCGATGCCCAGACCCTGACGCCGCGCGACCACGTCGTGATGCAGGCCGCGGTGCAGAAATACGTCGACAGCGCGATCTCCAAGACCATCAACGTGCCGGTCGACCTGCCGTTCGAGGATTTCAAGGACGTCTACATCCTCGCCTATGAGAGCGGGTGCAAGGGCTGCACCACCTACCGCCCGAACGATATCACCGGCGCGGTGCTGGAAGCGCCCAAGGCGGAGATCCTGCAGCCGGAGCTGCCGCTGCCGCGCAAGATCGACCACAAGCCCGCCGACGTCTTCGAGGCCGGCGGCGTGGTCTACATGACCCAGCCGCTCGACCGGCCGGAGGCCTTGCCCGGCTCGACCTACAAGATCCGCTGGCCGGAGAGCGATCACGCGATCTACGTCACGATCAACGACATCATCCAGGACGGCCGCCGCCGGCCCTTCGAGATCTTCATCAACTCGAAGAACATGGAGCACTACGCCTGGACCGTCGGCTTGACGCGCATGATCAGCGCGGTCTTCCGCCGCGGCGGCGACGTCTCCTTCGTCGCCGAGGAGCTCAAGGCCGTGTTCGACCCGCGCGGCGGCTCCTGGATGGAGGGCCGCTACGTGCCCTCGCTGCTGGCCGCGATCGGCAATGTGATCGAGCGCCACATGATCCAGATCGGCTTCCTGCCGGATCCCGCCAAGGACCGCGCCGAGATCGAGCTCATGGCCGCGCGCAAGGTGGCCAATCTCGCCGACGGCCTCGGCAACGGCGATGCCGGCGGCCGCAAGCTGCCCCACTGCCCCAAATGCGGCTCCCCGAGCCTCATCCGCCAGGAAGGCTGCGACCTCTGCACGAGCTGCGGCTATTCGAAGTGCAGTTGAGGGACCTGGGGCCTGTCAGCTTGAAGGTTACACCTGGAATGATATATACTGCTGATCTATATCATTCCAGGTACCGAGATGGCTGACGAAAGCATCGCCAAACTGTTCAGCAACGGGCGCAGCCAAGCCGTTCGCCTGCCGAAGGAGTTTCGCTTCGTCGGTGATCGGGTACGAATTAAGCGGCTTGGACGGGGTGTACTCCTTGAGCCGCTCGAAGCCGACACGACCGCCTGGTTCGCTGAGCTCGACAAGTTCGCTGATGAACCATTCATGCCGGAAGGCCGCCAGCAGCCAAAGACACCCAAACGCAAAATCTTCTGAGGTGCAGGCGGGGTGTCTTTCCTGCTCGACACAAATGCGTGCATCGCGCTGATCAACGGAAAACCGGCGACCGTCAGGGGCAACTTTGACGCCGCGATCAAGCGAAGAACCTCGGTGTTCGTCTCGTCCATTGTGCAATTTGAGCTTTGGTATGGAGTGGCTAAAAGCGCCAATCGCGAACGAAACACTGCGCGGCTAAGCGCGTTCTTCGCCGGCCCGGTCGAGGTGGTGCCGTTTGACTCTAAGGACGCACAACGCAGTGGCCTTGTCCGTGCAGAGTTGGAGATGGTGGGGCGTCCGATCGGCCCGTATGACCTGCTGATATCGGGCCAAGCGCTACGGCACAAGATGACGCTTGTCACGGCAAACCACCGTGAGTTCGCACGCGTCAAAGGCTTGCAGTGGGTGGATTGGGCACGCGAATAGGCTGCTCTGGGCAGCCGCGTCACGCGTCCCGGCAGATCTCCTGGATCAGACGCCGCAGCCAGCGGTGGCCGGGATCGGCGTCCATCCTGGGATGCCACATCAGCGAGATGGTGATCGCCTGGGTCTCGACCGGCAGCGGGAAGGTGCGGAACCCGCCGCGGAACTCG
>DASZYM010000300.1:0-5430 GCA_035545355.1 Dongiaceae bacterium | reverse complement strand
TGTCGTTTCGCATTTCGAGCCTTCCGGTCGAGCCGTTCCGGGCCTTGTTCGGGCTTTCCGACGCGGAATTGGCGAAGCACGGTGCGGTCCGGGCGGTGGCCGACGAGAAACCGGGCTTCCCGTGCCGAGTCACCCTGGCCGATGCCGAGCCGGGTGAGACGCTGCTTTTGCTGAATTACGAGCACCTTCCCGTTGAAAGCTCGCCCTATCGCGCAAAGGGACCGATCTTCGTGCGCGAGTCGGCGAAGGACGCGACCGAACTGCGGGACACCGTGCCGGATTATCTCGCACGGCGGATCCTGTCGGTGCGGGCCTATGACAAGGACGGGATGATGCTCGATGCCGATGTCGTCGAGGGCAAGGAACTGGCCCCGGCGATCGGCAAATTCTTCGAGAATGACGGCGTCGCCTATCTGCACGCCCATTTCGCCAAGCGCGGCTGCTACGCAGCGCGGATCGACCGGACGTAGGAAGGGTGGATGTTCTTCCGGTGCGCCACCGGAGGCACCACGGCTGCAGTCAACCCCACGTGATGCCGCCAGGAATGCGCCAATCGACGATCCAGCGCAGCGGCGCGCTAAACCGAGCCCTCAGCGCCCATGAGCTGCCGGCGCGCGTAATGCAGGTGGCTGGTCACCATCGCGACCGCGCCTTCGACGTCGCGTGAGGCGATCGCTTCCGCCAGCGCGCGGTGCTGGTGGTTGTAGTCGGAGATGCGGGTCGGGGTGAGGATCTTGTCGCGCATCATCGCCCATTGGTCATGGGCGCGGATCTCGTTCACCCGGCGGTAGATCCAGAGCATCAGCGGGTTGTGCGAGGCCTCGGCGATGCGGATGTGGAACTGGGTGTCCCACTCGGTCCAGCGCGCCGCGTCGTTGCCGGCCGCTTCCGCCAGCTCGCAGGCCTCGAACAGCTTCTCCAGGTCCTTGGCCGAGGCATTGAGCACTGCGAGACGCGTCATATAGGGCTCCATCGCCAGACGCGCCTCGATCAGCTCCAAGGGCGAGGTCACCTCGGCGATATCGTCGGTCTCGCCGGGCTGGCGGTAGGAGACGAAGGTGCCGCTGCCGATCCGGCGCGCCACCAGCTTGTCCATTTCCAGGCGGTCGAGCGCCAGGCGCACCGTGGTGCGCGAGGCGTTGAAGGCCTCGGCGAGCTGGCGCTCGGCCGGGAGCTTCTGTCCGAATTTGTAGGTGCCCTCGACGATCGCCTGCCGGAGCTGGTCGGCGATCCAGGCCGAGCCGCGCGCCGAGTCGACCGGCACGGTGATCGGGGCGGCGTCCTCCGCTTGAATGGCTTCTGCGCCAATTCGAGCCAATTCAGTACCTTTACGAAAAAGAGGTTGGCAAATGGGCCGTGCTATGCTGAGATTATGGGCGTGCCGAACCGCGCGGGTCAACAAGATCCCTGGAGTCAACCAGGGTTAACCGGGACAAACCGGCGTGAACGCGGGGCGGTAGCTGTCGGGCTAGCTGTACCAATTCGCCGGTGATCGACCCCCCGTGATCGACCATTGGCCTGCCTCGGATAGGACTCCGCGATGGCGCTCCCCGCCCATGTGAAATTTGTTGTCATCGGCGCCGGCATCCACGGCCTTTCCAGCGCCTGGCATCTCGCCGAAAACCTGCGCAAGACCGGCAAGGGCTCGGGCGCCGACGTCCTGGTCGTGGACAAAACCGGCCTCGGCGCCGGCGCTTCGGGCATCGCCTGCGGCGTCATCCGCAACAACTACTTCCAGCCGGCGATGCGCCGCCTGATGGCGCACAGCGTCTCGGTCTGGGAGAGCGATCCGAAGGCCTTCTCCTATCACCCGGTCGGCTACATGCAGATCAGCCCCGAGGTGATGCACAAGGACGTGGCCTCGATCTACGCCCAGCAGAAGGAGATCGGCTACAGCTCGGACTTCATCGAGGGCGAGAAGGACTGCATGAAATACATGCAGGGCATCCTCTCCGACTGGCAGGCCAAGGGCATCACCTCGGTGCTGCACGAGAAGAAGGGCGGCTATGCCAACAACACCGCCTCGGTCTACGGCCTTGCCAAGAAGGCCGAGAGCGAAGGCGTGCGCATCATGAGCGGGGTCAAGGTCACCGGCTTCAAGCGCGACGGCAAGGGCGCCATCACCGAGGTCCAGACCGACAAGGGCAACGTCAAGTGCGACCAGGTGATCGTCGGCGTCGGCCCCTGGGTGCGCTCGATCTGGAACATGCTGGACCTGCCCAATGCGATCACGATCAAGGGCAAGGGCGGCAAGGTCCATGAGAACGTGCCGATGTGGGTCTACTGGTCGCTGCAGGAAGGCACGCTCGGCGTCGATCCCGACCATCAGAAGACCAATGACGGCAAGATGCCGCCGGTCATCCATGTCGATACCGATGCGCCGCTCTATTCCGACGTCGACAAGTCGCTGATCACCGACAAGCTCTGGGGCATCTACTACAAGCCCGACTTCCATTTCGGCGGCATCCAGGGCGGCGCCATGCCGTTCAAAGTGAAGGCCCCGACCGACCAGGTGAAGGTCGACCCCTATGGTCCGGAGAGCCCGGATTTCGTGGTCGGCGACGATTTCGCGCATATGTGGGTCTCGGCCCTGGCCTTCTGCCAGAAGCGCTTCGAGGGCCAGATGCCGAAATACAAGAAGGAGCCCTCGGGCGGCATCGGCTGCTTCACCGCGGATTCCTTCCCGGTGTTCGACCGTTTCGCCGAGAACGCGTATTTCATCGCGGATTCCAACCACGGCTACAAGATGATCGGCGTCGGCAAGCTGGTGGCGGACGATATCTGCGGCATGGGCGACGAATTGCTGCGGCCGTTCCGCTTCTCGCGCTTCGCCGAAGGCAAGCTGCATCCGACTTCCAATTCGCCCTTCCCCTGGAGCTGATCGAAAGGAGCTGACAGGAGAAGGACTGAGACTTCTGCGGCGGCGCCTTGAAGGGCCGCCGGACGGGGAGAGGCGGCAGCAAGCCGCCGTCAATAAACGGGAGAACTCAGATGACTGACCTCGAGGCACATGTAAGCGCAAAGGGCCGCAAAGAGCTCGTCAAGCAAGTCCGCGCCAAGATCAAAGAACTCGACATCAAGTACATCTACTACCAGTTCGTCTCGGTGACCGGCCGCATCGTCGGCAAGGGCATCCCGGCGGATCATTGGGAATCGGTCGCCGAGCGCGGCTTCCAGCTCGTCTACGGCTCGACCGCCAATCTCTACACCGACCGCCACAAGCGCTATATCGGCTACGGCCCCGAGGCCTCGGAGCTGGTCGGCATTCCCGATCCCGAGACCTTCGTGCAGTTGCCCTGGGACAAGCGCGTCGCGCGCGTGTTCTGCACCTGCTTCCGGAACCGCGAGGAGAAGGTCAATCCCGGCGGTCACCTGACCTCGGATTGCCGCGGCAACCTGCGCATCCTCCACGAGGAGTTCCAGAAGAAGCACAAGGGCCTGCATCTGCGCCACGGCTGCGAGCCGGAGATGATGTGGCTGAAGAAGGGCGCCGATGGGCTGCCCGATGGCGGCTTCTCCAAGCCCAACTGCTATCACATCGACCAGTTCGAGAAGCTGCGCCCGGTCTTCCTGCGGGTCATCGAATACGCCCAGGCGATGGGCCTCGACATGATCCAGGGCGATCACGAGGACGCGCCGGGTCAGCTCGAGCTGAACTTCATGTTCGACGACTGCCTGCGCACGTCGGACCGCCTGACCACCTATCGCCAGATCTGCGCCCAGGTCGCGCGCGAGTTCGACCTGATCGCCTGCTTCATGCCGAAGCCGTTCATGGGCGTTTCTGCCTCGGGCTGCCACCACAACCTCTCGCTCTGGCGTGGCGGCGAGGACGTGATCAACGAGCTGCACAACAGCCCGCTGCCCGGGATGAAGGACGTCTACGCCTACCGCAAGGGCGGCGAGAACACCTTCCTGCCGCTCAAGGGCCAGTCGAAGCCCGGCCCGATCGGCCTCAACTGCATCGGCGGCGTGATCAAGCATCTCGGCGCCTTGACCGCACTCGGCTCCTCGACGGTGAACTCCTATCGGCGGCTCTGGGATACCGGCTTCTGGGCGCCGGTCTTCGCCGATTGGGGCTATCAGAACCGCACCTGCGCGCTGCGCATCTCGGCGCCGGGCCGCTTCGAATACCGCTCGGTCGATGCCGCGGTGAATCCGTATCTGATGGCGGCGGCGCTCTTGAAGGCCTTCGACGACGGCATCGCCTCGAAGCTCGATCCGGGCGAGCCGGAGGAGCGCAACATCTACGAGGCGATGTCCGCCGGCAAGAAGGTGCAGAAGCTGCCGATGTCGCTCGGCGAATCCCTGGAGCGCCTGTCCAAGGACGAGGTGATCAAGGAAGCGCTGCCCGACGAGATGTACCGGGTCTTCATGCATTACAAGACCGACGAGTGGGAGCGCTACATGGCCACCGTCACGCATTGGGATCTGGAGACCTACTGGGACTGCCTGCCGTAAACATGGAGACCGTGATGCAGGCGGTGACTCTTACCCCCACCCTGACCCTCCCCCGGACCGGGGGAGGGAAGTGGCGGGCATCTTTCTTCCCCCTCCCCCGACACGGGGGAGGGCAGGGGTGGGGGTACGAAACCCCGCCCAGCCAACACTGAAAGGAGTTTCGCCATGTGCGGGATTGCGGGGCTGATTCATCGCGGCAGGACCGGGGATATCGGCAAGGAAATGACGGCGATGCTGCAGAGCCTGAAGCATCGCGGACCGGATTCCACCGGCTATGCGCTCTACGGCTCGCCCAAGGGCAACGCCCTGGTCATGCGCTGGAAGGCCGCTGAGCAGGAAGAGATGAAGCACGGCTTCCACATCAAGGACGAGGTCAAGGACCGCAAGAAGGAAGTCGAGAAGCGCCTGAAGGAATTGGGCGCCACCGTCGTCTCCGAGGAGGATGCCACCGAATACGCCTATCGCTCGGTGATCGATTACGGCGGCGACAAGCGCAAGCTCGCCGACTATGTCGAGGATATCGACGGCGTCGAGATCCTTTCGCTGGGCTACGGCCTGGAGCTGATCAAGGACCTCGGCGACGCGACCACGGTCGGCGGCCAGTACCATCTCGGCGGCTTCAAGGGCAGCCACGCCATCGGCCATACCCGCATGGCGACGGAATCCGACGTCGATATCCGCTCGGCGCATCCCTACTGGGCCTATCCCTTCGCCGACGTCTCGGTGGTGCATAACGGCCAGCTCACCAACTACTGGACCGGCCGGCGCGAGCTCGAGCGGCGCGGCCATCGCTTCATGTCGAACTGCGACAGCGAGCTGATCGCCGTCTATCTCGCCGACAAGATGCAGGAAGGCGCCAAGCTCGAAGACGCGATGCGGGAATCGATCGACGAGCTGGACGGCGTCTTCACCTACGTGGTCGCGACCTCGGACAGCCTCGGCATGGCCAAGGACGTGATGGCCGCCAAGCCG
>DASZYM010000299.1:0-5976 GCA_035545355.1 Dongiaceae bacterium | reverse complement strand
AAGAGCGTAGCGGTGCTACGGTCGAGACCTCTGACGACGCAGCGGGCTGCTGGTGGCGAACAGCGCGGGCCTATTTGACCGTCCGAGGCTCTAGGATCGTTTTCACCAGGACGGATGACCGATGCCGCTGCAGAACCGCGTGACACCCTTCGGCGAGATCATCGTCACGTCGGCGCGTGGGATGTTTACCGGCAATCGCGGCATCATCCACGATCCCGAGACGCGAAGCCTCCTGAACAAGCGATGGAGCCTCAAAGCCTGGCTGATCTGCAAATTGCGCTACAAGGATCTGCAGCGCACGCCCATGGCGCGGCGGAGCTGGACCGAGCTCTTCTTCCTCGATGAAGCCACGGCGCTGGCCGCCGGTCACCGCCCGTGCTTCTTCTGCAGCCGCGACCGGGCCGAAGTCTTCCGCGCCGCCTGGGCCGCGGGAAATGAGGACGCCCTGCCACGCGCCGCGGAGATGGATGCGGTGCTTCACCGCGAGCGCCTCGAGGGACGTCGGAAGCGCATCCATGCTTTGCCCGGACCGATCGCCCGTCTGCCCGATGGTGCGATGATCGCGGCCGGACCCGATGCTTTCCTCATCCTGGCCGGACGTCCGTGGCGCTGGACTCCGTCGGGTTATGAAGGCGCAGCAGAAGTGCCGCGCGCGACCGGTCTCCTGACCCCGCCCGCGACGCTCGCCGCCCTGCACGCGGGGTATCGCCCGGTGCTTCACCCCACCGCCGGGGGCGCATGATGCACGACCTCTTTGCCACGGCGCGCGAGATCATGGCCGAGGGCGCGGTGCTGCTGCGCGGTCGGGCGCTGCCCCGCGAAGCCGCAATTCTCGCCGGGATCGCCGCCGTTGCCGCTGCCGCGCCCTTTCGTCGCATGATGACGCCCGGCGGCTATACCATGTCGGTGGCGATGACCGCCTGCGGCGCGGTCGGCTGGGTCACCGATCGCAGCGGCTATCGCTACGCCCCGACCGACCCGCAGAGCGGCAGGACCTGGCCGGCGATGCCGGCGGCTTTCCGGGAGCTTGCGGGCGCGGCGGCGGCCGAAGCCGGCTATCCCGGTTTCGCCCCCGATTCCTGCCTGGTCAACCGCTATGAGCCTGGCACGCGCCTCTCGCTGCATCAGGACAAGGACGAGCGCGATTTCAGCCAGCCGATCGTCTCGGTCGCGCTCGGCCTGCCTGCGACCTTTTTGTTCGGTGGGCTCAAGCGCAACGACCCGACCGCGAAATACGCGCTGCGTCACGGCGATGTCGTGGTCTGGGGCGGTCCGGCGCGGCTGCGCTACCATGGCGTCGCCCCGCTGAAGGACGGGGAGCATCCGGCGTTCGGACGCTGCCGGGTCAACCTGACCTTCCGCCGGGCCCTCTGAGCCGGCCCGTTTCGCCTCTGGATATTTCCGGCGTTTTCGCCTAAACCAACGGCTCGTGGTGATTTGGCCGGCCGGCTTGCAGCCACGTTAAAAAACTCGCTAAAGGGCCGCCAGCGAATTTTCCAGGCTGCGGACCCGAGGCGATCGTGTTCCTTTGGGTGACCGTCAATGCCGATCAAGATTCCCGACAAGCTCCCCGCCTTCGACGCCCTGGTGCAAGAGGGTGTCCGCGTCATGACCGAGACCGCCGCTTTGCGCCAGGACATCCGTCCGCTGCAGATCGGCCTGCTCAACCTGATGCCAAACAAGATCAAGACCGAGCTGCAGCTCGCGCGACTGCTCGGCGCCTCGCCGCTGCAGATCGAGCTGACGCTGATCCGGGTCGGCAGCCACAAGACGCGGAATACCTCCGACGACCACCTGCTGAATTTCTACGACACCTGGGAAGAGGCGAAGCACCGCAAGTTCGACGGCTTCATCATCACCGGCACGCCGATCGAGACCATCCCCTACGAGCAGGTCACGTATTGGAACGAGATGACACAGATCTTCGACTGGACCCGGACCAATGTCCATTCGACCATGACGCTCTGCTGGGGTGCGATGGCGGCGCTGCACCACTTCCACGCCGTGCCCAAGCACACGCTCGCGGCGAAGACCTTCGGCGTGTTCCGGCCGCGCATCCTGCACACCTCGCCCTATCTCAACGGCTTCTCGGACAAGCTCTCGGTGCCGATCTCGCGCTGGGCGTCGATCCGCGCCGAGGACGTCACCCGCTGCCCGGAGCTGACGCTGCTCGCCGCGTCGGAGGAAGGCGGCGCCTCGATCATCGAGGACCGCGCCGCGCGCCGCCTCTACATGCTCGACCACCTGGAATACGATTCCGACACCTTGGCCGACGAATACTTCCGCGACGTGAAGGCCAATGTGCCGATCGCGCCCCCGGCCAACTATTTCCCCAACAACGATCCCGACCAGACGCCGCTCAACCGCTGGCGCTCGCACGCCTTCCTGCTGTTCTGCAACTGGATCAACGAGATCTATCAGACCTCGCCGTTCGACATCGCGCGCATCGGCCAGTCCTCCGTCGCCGCCTGAGGATCAACGGCCCTTGCGCCGGGCCTCCTTGCCGATGAAATCGATGAAGGCCCGGAGCGGCGGCGGCATCTGCCGCCGGCCGGGATAGTAGAGGTAAAAGCCGGGGAATGGCGGCGACCACTCCTTCAGCACATGCACCAGCCGTCCGGCCGCGAGATACGGCCCGACCGTGTGCTCGAAGAGATAGGCGAGGCCCACGCCGTCCAGCGCCCCGGCCAAGGCCAGCTCCGGGTCGTTGACGATCAGCGGTCCGCTGACCAGCGCCTCGATCTCCTCGTTGCCGCGTTCGAACTCCCAGCGATAGAAGCTGCCGTCGGTCGGCCAGCGGAAATTGATGCAGCGATGGGATTGCAGGTCGCGCGGCGTCTTGGGCCGGCCATGCGCCTCGACGTAATCCGGCGATCCCACCACCAGCATGCGGAGATCGCCGCCGATCCGGACCGCCACCATGTCCTTCTCCACCTTCTCGCCCAGCCTGATGCCGGCATCGAAACGACTGCCGACGATATCGACCAGCCGGTCGTCGATCACGATGTCCAGCGTGATCTCGGGATAGGCCTTGAGGAACGGCCCGACCGCCGGCGCCAGATGGTGGAGCGCGGCGATCCGCGTGCTGTTGATCCGAAGCGTGCCCGACGGCCGGCCGCGCGCGGCGGCCAGGTCGGCCACCGCGCCGTCGAGATCGGCCAATGCCGGCTGGAGCCGGGCCAAGAGCCGCGTCCCCGCCTCGGTCGGCGCCACGCTGCGGGTCGTGCGGTTGAGCAGCCGCACGCCCAGCCGCGTCTCCAATCCTCGGATGGTCTGGCTCAGCGCCGAAGGCGAGACCGCGAGCTGCGCCGCCGCCCGGGCGAAGCTCCCATGCTCGGCGATGGCCGCGAAGGCCCTGAGCTCGGCGTAATCGCTGCCGCGCATTCTATATTCTCCGCTAAATAACCAATTCAGATAATATCGGATAATTAAACGATCGCCAGGCCGCCATCTTGTCTCCCACGACATCCGTGGGGACAACGGAGGACTGCGATGACCAATCCGACACTCGACACCTATCGCCTGCTCGGCCGCTCGGGCCTCAGGGTCTCGCCGCTGGCGCTCGGCACCATGACCTTCGGCACCGATTGGGGCTGGGGCGCGGACGCGACCGAGGCGCGGCGGATCTTCGACGCCTATCTCGATCGCGGCGGCAATTTCATCGACACCGCCAACCAATACACCAACGGGACCGCGGAGAAATTCGTCGGCGAGTTCGCGCGGGAGAAGCGCGAGCAACTGGTGATCGCCACCAAATACACCCTGCCCCTGCGCGCCGGCGATCCCAATGCCGGCGGCAATCACCGCAAGAGCATGGTGCGCTCGGTCGAATCCAGCCTGCAGCGCCTGCAGACCGATTACATCGACCTGCTCTATCTCCATGCCTGGGACTTCCTCACCCCGGTCGAGGAGATCCTGCGCGCCATGGACGACCTGGTGCGGGCCGGCAAGCTGCTCTATGTCGGCATTTCCGACGCGCCGGCCTGGCAGGTCGCCCGCATGCAGACCATCGCCGATCTGCGCGGCTGGTCGCCGCTGATCGCCCTCCAGGTCGAATACAATCTGATCGAGCGCACCATCGAGCGCGACCTGGCCCCGATGGCCCGGGAGATGGGCCTCGGCGTCATCCCCTGGTCGCCGCTGGCGAGCGGCGTGCTGACCGGCAAATACAGCCGCGCCGACCTCGATGCCGGCAGCGGCGTCGCCTCGGCCGCCGGTTCGCGCAAGAACGTGGCCGCCGCCCAGGACGCGCTCAACGCCCGTGGCCTGGACATCGCCGATGTGGTGAAGGCGGTCGCGCAGGAGCTCGGCAAATCGCCGGCCCAGATCGCGCTCGCCTGGACCCTGCTCAACCCGGCGGTGACCGCGCCGATCATCGGCGCCCGCACCCTGAAGCAGCTCGAGGACAATCTCGGCGCCCTCGACGTCGCCTTCACCGACGACCAGCGCCGGCGCCTGGACGAGATCAGCGCCATCGAGCTCGGCTTCCCGCACGCGATGCTGGCGCGCCCGATGACGCGCGCCGTCATGTTCGGCGACTTGAAGATCGCGCCGCGCCGTTAGGCGGAGTTCTTACGCATCCGTCACGCCGAGGCTTCTTCTCCTCGGCGTGACGGCGCCGATCGATCCATGCCTCGGTCAGTGCGCCCCATGTTGGCGCGGCACCAGCTTGCGATAGAGATGCCAGCTCGCATGGCACAGCACCGGCATGACGACCGCCAGCCCGATCAGCAGCGGGATCGCGCCGACGATCAGGCCGCCGACCACCACCAGGCCCCAGGCGGCGATCGGGACCGGGTTCTTCAAGGTGGCGCGGATCGAGGTCTCGACCGCGGTGCCGAGGCCGACATCGCGATCGATCAGCAGCGGGAACGACACGACCGTCGTCATCAGCGCGATCACGGCGAACAGGAAGCCAACCGCGAGGCCGATTGCGATCAACCACCAGCCGGCCTGGGTCAGGAACAGGTCCTGCACGAACCGGCCGGCGGATTCGATCGGCTGCGGTCCATGCGTCACGCGGTAGATCCAGAACGCCGCGCCCAGCCAGATGAGGTACATCGCCGCCAGCATGGCGCCGAGCAGGACGATCGCACCGAAGTTGCGGGCGCGCCCGATGGTCAGGGCATTGGACCAGCTATGGCTGTCGACGTGGTGACGCTGGAGGTTGAGCTCGCGTCGCCGGCTCAGCGCGTAGAGGAAGATGCCGACGAACGGCCCCAGGATGGCCGAGCCCGACACGACCGGGAAGAGCAGCGGAATGAACTCGTGCCGGAGGACGGCTGCGCCGATCACCCCCGCGGCGATCGGATAGATTATGACGAGGAAGATGATGTCGGTGCGATAGGCCATGAAGTCGTCGAACCCCTTGACCAGAACCTCCTTCAGATCGCCGATCTCGATCCTGTTGACGGTCAGCGGCCGCGAGAAGAGATGCGTCGATGTGTGCTGGACGGACCGGCCGGCCTCCTCGACGCCCCGAGCCACCTCGCGCAGCTCGTCCATCACCCACTCGACAGGATTTCGGATTGTTTGCTGATCCATGATGCTTCCTCCGAACGTTTCGGTTCGAGAGGTCGCCGGCTTCGCAAAGGCCGCATCATCGATGGGGGCCAGCACGGGCGACGCCGCGTGCGGCCTGTGCCCAAGTCAGACGACGGTCGAGGCAAGGCCGCGACCAGTCCTGGTGGCGAGTATACGCCAGAGGCTCGCCAGCGTCTGTTCAGAACAGAGGGCTGCCACGCATGATTTGTCGATGCTGCAGCGCAAAAGACCGGGACGGACGCGCGGCTAGGCGGCTCGCTCCAGCAGCTTCACCAGGCGCGCGAGCTCGCTGCGCATCGGGCCGGCGCCCGAAGGCGACACGGCCGCCTCGATCTCGCCATGGGCCGCGCACCAGAGCGGATAGGCCTTGGCCAGCACCGACCGCCCCGCCGGCGTCAATTCCAGGCGCCGGCTGCGGCGGTCGTCCCTGTC
>DASZYM010000298.1:0-7613 GCA_035545355.1 Dongiaceae bacterium | reverse complement strand
CGAATGCGCGGATCCAGCAGTCGATAGGACAAATCCGCGAGGAGGTTGGTCACCACGAAAAGCAAGGCCACGATCACGGCGGCGCCGCGGAGGACGGGAAAGTTGCGGGTCGCGATGGAATCATAGAACAGGCTGCCCAGGCCCGGGCGCGAAAAGATCACCTCGATGAAGATGGCGCCGCCCAGCAGATGCCCCAGCCCGACGCCGAGGACCGCCACCACCGGTATGACGGCGCTGCGCAGCGCGTAGACGTAGTGGATGCGCCGGGGCGCAATGCCGAGCGATCGGGCCGTGCGCACATAGTTGGCGGCCAGAACCTCGAGCATGCTCGCCCGCGTCAGGCGAATGAGATAGCCGATCCAGCCGAGGGCCAGCGCCAAAGCCGGCAGAAAGAGACGGGCGGCGTAATCCACCGGATCCGTGAACTCCCCGGCGCCCAGCGCCGGAAACCAGGCAAGACCCACGGAGAAGACCAGCAACAGGACCAGTCCGACGACATAAGGCGGCAGGGAGATGAGGGTTATGGAGATCGCGGCGATCGTCCGGTCGATCCAGCCATTGGCATGAACCGCCGAGTAGACGCCGAGCGGCAAGCCGACGATCACCGCCAGTCCCAAACCGGCGACGGCCAGGATCATGGTATGCGGCAGCACGTCGCCGATGATCGCAGTCACCGGCCGGTGGCTGACGAAATCCCGGCCGAGGTCTCCCTGGAGAGCGCCGATGACGAAATGAAAGATCTGCACGGCGATCGGCTGGTCGAGGCCCATCTCCTGGCGCACGGTCGCCGCGAAGGACTCGCTCGCCAGCGGCCCCATGATGATCTGAACCGGATCACCCGGGACGAGGTGGATGAGGATGCCGAGGAAGACGAGGAGCAGCAGGAGCACGGCGACGGTGAGCGCAAGCCGCCGACCGAGATAGCGCAGCATCAGGCAACAGCCCCGGGCCGGAGTGTCCGCGCTTCAAGCACTCCTGAAGTTCCACGCGATCATGCGTCCGTCCGGCCGCAGCGACGGCTGCAGCCCCTTGCGCGCGCCGTAGAAGGACGTCGGCCAGGCGATCCAGACGACGTTTGCCGCATCGTCCCAGATCTTCTGCATCTGGAGATAGATGTCGAGCCGCTTCGCCGGATCGAGCTCCGTGATGCCGGCGGCGGCGAGATCCGTGAACTTCTGATCGCACCAGTTGATGAAGTTCCACTTGTTGATCTGCTCGCAGGTGAACCATGACATGGACTGTGCCGGATCGCCCTGACTCCCATAGCCGACATAGAAGATCTGGCGCGCTTTCTGCGCTTCGGCGCCGAGCTGCATCGCGACCGCATTCTCCTGCGCCACGACGTCGACATCGATGCCGATCTCCTGGAGGTTGGCCTGGGCGATCTCCGCGACCGTGTCGCCGCCCTGCTCCGACTTGTTGTAGGTGAAGGTGAGCTTGAGATGCGGCGAGCCGGCCTTTTCCAGGAACGCCTTGGCGGCGGGCAGGTCGCGCTTGAGCACGGGCGCGTCCTTCCAGTACCCGAACGGCATGCTCGGCGGCAGGATTGCGGTCGCCCGTTGCCACTTCCCCTCGAAGGCCGCGTCGATGATCGAAGGAACGTCGATCGCATGGCGGATCGCCTGCCGCACGTTGATGTCCTTGAGAACGGGATCTTCGACATTCATGCCGATGAACTTGTAGGCGAACCCGGTCTTCTGAACGACCGAGAACCCGCTATTGCCCTGGAAGCGCTCGACATCCGCCAGAGGCAACGCACTGAAGTCGAGCTCGCCGCTCTCCAGGGCGATCTCCGCATTGCTTTCGTCGCTGACGGGAATGAATTGGATCTCGGCCCATTCGGGCGCGGCCGCATAGCCCTTGTTCGCGCCGCTATAGTCCTTGAATCGGCGCAGGACCACCCGCTGCCGCGGCGCCCATTCGACGAACTCGTAAGGTCCGGTGCCGACCGGATTGGTCGCGAACTTGTCGCCGAGCGATTCGACCGCACGCTTCGAGACGATCTGGCCGACATTTCCAGGCACCGTCAGGGTCATCAGCGGCGCGGACACGCTCTTCAGAACGATGCTGCCGCTGTACTTTCCCGTGGTCCGCACCTCCTTCAATGCGCCCCAGAGCTTCTTATAGGGGGAATCGATGGCCGGTTGCGTCAGCCCCGCGATGCGTTCGAACGAGAATTTGACGTCCTCCGCGGTCACCTCGCCGAAGCCGCGGTGAAATTGAACGCCTTCCTTGAGCTTGAAATCGAATTGCAGGCCATCCGGATGGGGCGTCCACTCCTCGGCCAGGGTATTGACCGTGTCGAACGTGCCGGGACGGAAGCTCACCAGGTTCTCGTAGATGTTGAAGATGACCTGCAGGTCGTGGTCCTGCGGCTCGAAGGCGGGATCGAGATTTTGAATATCCGCGAGCAGCCGCAGTTTGAGCGTGCCCCCATCGGCGGCGAAGGCCGGCCTCGTCAGGGCCGATCCCAGCCAGGCCGCTCCCAGGGCCGCTTGCGCTTTCAGAAGGGTGCGCCGGTCGAAGCGCCGTGCGTATGGCTGGCTCTCGCGTGTCATATCTGCTCCTCGCGTTCGGTCTCGGGCGCAATGCGGCTTGAGGCGTGTCACTTCCTGATCTGGGTGGGATACGGCGTCTGGCGAATGATCTCCGCCAGCCCTTCGTAGCTTTCGGCACGACGGGCGATCAGGTCGGCGGCTTCCTTCGGCTTTGATAGCGGCGTCTTGCGTTCGTCGAAGCCGATCGTCGGCCCGAGAACGCGCCAGGTCTGCGGCCGCGACCGGTAGATGGTATCGACCAGGTCCCATTGCAGCTCGCCGTTGACCATGCACTTCTCATGCGCATGCACGTGGACGATCCGCCCGATCATGAGCTCCTGTTCGCCCGGCCGGCCGTCGGACCGGTCGAACTGGATCTGCCGCTCGATCACACACTCGAAATTGACCGGGCACTCGGCGATCAGCGGGACCTCGACCACCTTGCCGGCGACGGGGGTGAAGCCGCAGGACTTCCACTTGTCGACCTCCGCCCCCGAATTCGTGCCGCAGTATTCCATCTCGCGGACCATCTGAGGCGTCGGGAAATTCACGACGAATTGGCCGAGCGCGGTCATCTGCTTGTACGAATACATCCCGACCCTCGGGCTGATCGTCAGCAATGGCGGATCGTCGCAAGGTCCGCCCAGCACGCCGACCACCCATATATTGGGCGGGCGCTCGCCGGGCCGGGGATGCATGCGGCCGCAGCTGATGAGCGTGACCGGCGCCGGCCACCAATTCTTCTTGAAAGGAAATGAAGCTCTGGATTCCAAACCGGCCTCCGACTGGGCAGTCATCGAAACTTCCAGCCAGGATTGGAGAGCCGAAATCGAACGACAAGCAAAACAAACTGGGTGTTAGGTATAGTTTTGCTTATGGGGCCGTTATGCACCCTCGCATACGGCCTCGATCCCGCCCAATCGAGAGGTCGATGGCTATCGTCGTAAAACTGCAAAGAGGCGGCGCACGGCGTCATCTGGCCTGGATCCATGGCAATAGCATCGGAGACAGACATCAGAGATTTGGGATCGGCGAGCCGAGTCCGGTTGCCAAATCCGGCAAAGAGCGCCCCTAGGCCCGTGACGGCAAACCGACCCACCGCTGGGACCAACTCCGCCGGCAACCATCAGTCGCCTTGCGAGCTTTCATTCGAGGCCGGCCGCATCGCCACGATCGATCTTCTGGTCGTGAACGAGTTCTCGATGATGTCGCTCGCGGCCACGATCGAGCCATTGCGTGCGGCCAACCGGGCCTCTTCGCAACAGCTTTACCGTTGGCGCCTCCTGTCATGGGACGAGAGAGCGCCGGCAAGCAGCTCCGGGGTCAAATTCGCGATGGATGGCCGCTTCGATCCGAGCGAGCCGAGGGACATCCTGTTCGTCGTCGCGGCATTCAATGCGAGAACCATCTCACGGTCTCAGGCAGCGGCGCTTCGGAAGGCCGCCCGGAACTGCATCGCCGTTGCCGGCGTCGAGGCCGGTGCATGGATACTGGGACGGGCGGGCCTGCTTGACGATCACACCGCGACGACCCATTGGGAGGATCTTGAAGAATTCGCATGCGAATTCCCCAAGGTGAACGTCGTCAACGAACGCTTCATCATGGACCGGGCGCGCTGGACCGCCGGCGGCGCCGCCCCCGCGCTCGACATGATGCTTTCGCTGATCCGCCATCAACACGGGCTGTCGCTGGCGCTCGATGTGGCCAGCATCTTCATCTACGATCAGCGCGAAGCAGGGTCCGCCCCGCAATCCGTCGTTTCACTGGGCCAGCTATCCTTGACCGACCCTATGCTGGTCGAGGCGATCAACATCATGCAGGGCCATCTCGAGGAAGCCTTGCCGATACCCCGGATCGCCCGCCAGGTGAAAGTGCCCTTGCGGACCATGCAGGCGCATTTCCAGGAGCGGCTCGGCCAGGGGCCGCACGAATACTACCTCCATCTCCGGTTGGCCGCGGCGAAGCGGATGATCGAGCAAACCGACCTGCAGGTCGCCGAGATCGCGGCTGCCTATGGCTTCGGATCGGCCTCAGCCTTCGCCAGAGCATTCCGTCGACGATTCCAGTACAGCCCGATGGAAGCGCGGGCGCGACAGCGGCCCTCCGCGTAGAGCTTCGGCTCTAGGCCTCGTAAGTGAAGTCCGGCGTATCCCGGAGGAGACGCCGGGTCTCCTCGGCGCGATGCTGATCCAGAACGTCGGACGCGTTCCCGCCCTCGACGATGTTGCCGGCCTGCATGACGAGGATCTGCTGCGCGATATTCGCGACCAGCGGCAGATTGTGGGTGACGAACAGCATCGACAGCCCCCGCCTCCGCTGCAGATCCTGGAGCAGCTCGACGACCCGCGCCTGCACCGAAACATCCAGCGCCGACGTGATCTCGTCGCAGATCAAGAGCTCGGGCTCAGCCGCCAGTGCCCGCGCAATGGCCGCGCGCTGACGCTGGCCGCCCGACAGCTCGCGCGGGTACCGGTTCGCGATCTCCTTCGGCAGGGAGACCTGCGCGAGGGCATCGGCCACCCGATCGGCCATCTCTTTGCGCGATACCCGCTCGAAGAGAGCGATCACGGTCTGGATCGACCGGCCGATCGTGTGCTCGGGATTGAGCGAGCTGTACGGGTTCTGGAAGATATACTGGACGCGCTTGCGCAGATCTCTTGGCCGGTCGGCCGCCGCGTGCTGCAGCTCCTGCCCCCTGAAGGAGATCGTACCGGAAAGGCCGGCATGGAGGCCGGCCACGCAACGGGAAAGCGTGGTCTTTCCAGATCCCGATTCACCGACCAGAGCGACGCAGGCGCCGCGCGGTACGTCGAGGTCGATGCCGTGCAGAACCTCGAAAGGCCCGTGCCAGGCCTTCAGCCGCCGCACGCTCAGCAACGTCTCGGGTTTCTCGACGACGATCGGGGCGGCGCGATCCTTGAGGCGAGGCAAGGCCTTGATCAGGGCCTGGGTATATTCGTGCTTCGGCGTGCCGAGCACTTCTCGCGCCGGCCCGGTCTCGACGATGCGGCCGTTTCGCATGACCGCGACCTCATTGGCGAGCTGGCTGACGACGGCCAAATCGTGGCTTACATAGAGCGCCGAGACGCCGTGTTCCCGGCACAGGGCCTTGATGGTTGCCAATACGTGAGCCTGGGTCGTGACGTCGAGTCCGGTGGTCGGCTCGTCCATGACGATAAGGCGCGGCCGGTTTGCGAAAGCCATCGCGATCGCAATGCGCTGCTGCTGGCCTCCGGAGAGCTCGAAGGCATGCGCGTGCAATATTCGCCCGTCCTCCGGAAGACGCACCTCCCCCAAGCTCTTTCGCAAGGCGGCCTCATCCGGCCGATCCCGGAAGGTTTCCGCCAACTGCGTTCCGACCCGCAGGAAAGGATTGAGCGCCGTCGCGGGGTCCTGCGGCATGTAGAAGACGACCTTGCCGCGGAGGTCGTCGATGGCCGTCGCCTTGGCCAAGACTTCCGTCTCGCCGATCCTGATCGAGCCAGAACGGATCTTGAGGCCGCTGCGGCAATAGCCGAGCAGTGCCAGCCCCACGGTCGTCTTTCCGGAACCGGATTCGCCGACCAGACCGAGGATCTCACCGGGCGGAATCGAGAGCGAGACGTTCTCGACGATCGCCTTGCCGTTGCGCGTTTCGATGTTGAGGTCGCGGACCTGGGTGCCGGCGGTCATTGACCGCTCCGGCGCGAGATCGCGTCCGCCGCGAGGTTGAGGCCGATGGTCAGGATTGCGATCAGCAGGACCGGCACCACGACGGGCCAGGGATTGGACGCCATGGCGATCCGGTTCTCATTGATCATGAGCCCCCAATCGGCGGCCGGCGGCTGGGTGCCCAGCCCCAGGAATCCCAAGGCCGCGATGATGACGACCGAATAAGCGAGCCGCAGGCCGAGCTCGACCAGGAGAATGCCCTTGAGATTCGGCAGGATCTCCCGGGCGATGATCTGCCATTGCGGCATCCCGATCGCCTCGCAGAACCGGATATGGTCTTCCTCGGCAACGCGAACCGCACCGCCACGCGCGACGCGGGCGACCGAGGGGACATGGCTGAATCCCACCATGATGAGAATGAGCCAGGTCTCCGGGCCGATCAGCGAGACGAAGAGCAGCACCAGGATGATCTGCGGAAAGGCCTGGACGGCGTCCGCGGTGCGCATGATCGCCTGATCCGGCCAGCCTTTACGGTGTCCGGCATAGATACCGAGCAGGGCTCCGACGAGGACTCCGCCGATCGTCGCAAGGGCGCCGCCACCGAGAATGCGGTAGCCGCCCCAAAGGACGCGCGCGAGCACATCCCTTCCCAGCACGTCGGTTCCCAGCCACTCGCCCGGCGAAGCCGGCGCCAGCGGCGCATCGATGAAATCGAGCGGCGATTGCGTCGCGATGAAGGGGCCGATGACGGCCAGGGCCACGACGCCGAGAAAGAGCAGCAGGCCGATATTGCCTTCCAGCCCCAGCACCGAGAACCAGCTATTGGCGCGGGCGATCACGAGCGCGCCTCCCTGGCCCGCAGCCGCGGGGTGATCAACACCGTGGCCAAATCGGCCAAAATGTTCACGATCACATAGAAACCGGCCAGCATCAGGACGATGAACTGGATGACGGGCACGTCGCGGGATTTGATCGCGTCGAGCAGCTTCTGGCCGATCCCGGGGAAGCCGAACAGATATTCGATCACCACCACGCCGCCGGCGAGGTAGGCGACCGTCAAGCCGATCACCTGGAATGTCGGGCCGATCGCATTGGGGAGTGCATGCAGCCAGATCAGCCGCTGCCGGTGCACGCCCTTGAGCCGCGCCATCTCCACATATTCGCTCGCGAGCACGTCGCGCATGGAGCTCCGGATCATCCGGAAGATGTAGGGGAAGATCACCAGGACCAAGGTGGCGACGGGCAGGACAAGAATGTTCGGCACCTCGAACAGCGTGTGCCCGGGCGGCACCAAGGAGACGGGCGGAAACCAGTGGAGCACCACCGTCGAGAACAGGAAGACGAGGATCATGCCCACGATGAACTCGGGAAGAGCGGCGAGCCCCAGTGAAATCACGGAAGCCGCCGTGTCAAAGGGGCGGCCGG
>DASZYM010000297.1:0-2539 GCA_035545355.1 Dongiaceae bacterium | reverse complement strand
TCGGGCAGCACGCCGTCCGGCGTGTTCTGGGTCTGAAAGAAGTTGTCCCAGGCGGAAAGCGCGCCGGGATGGTGATGGGCGATCGCCCGCACGTTCGGATTGATGGTGAAGGCGATGGCGATGTATTCGTCCAGCGCCGTGTCGAAGCCGGTCTGGCAGAAGGCGCAGTGATAGTGATGCCGCACGCCCTTGAGGCTGCGCAGGCTTTCGACCACGCTGCAGCAGAGCGGGCAGAACAAGGCCCAGTCCATCGCGAAGAGGCCAAGCGCCGTTGCGTGCAGAAAGAGATCGATGACTTCATCCTCGGGAAGGCTGCGTTCCCGGGCGAAGGTGAAGGGATTGATCCGGAACAGGGCACGGTCATCGGCCGTGCGGATGTGGGTTTCCAGCCTGGAGACGAGGCGCGGGCTCCACGACCGCGCCTTCTCGAGCGCGCCGAGGCGTTGGTCCAGCATCTGCTCGTTGACGGACACTGCCATCTTCGCCTCCAGCCCGGCATACGCCGCTCATCGCCGGCCGACGAGAAAGCTTCCCAAATCGAGGCGATATTGTCGAGGTCGATCGGCGCGCCGCTGCTAGCGCGGCGCGGCGACGATGCGACGGGCCGTGTCGTCGCCGGAATCGCCCGAGCGGAGATGGCTCGGCGGCACGCCCATCACGCGCTTGAAGGCGCGGCTGAAGGATGCCTCGGAGTCGTAGCCCAGGCGCTGCGCCACGACGCCGATCCGCGCCTTGTCGCGGGTCAGCCATTGCCGCGCATGATGCATCCGGACCTGCGCGACATAGCGCGCCGGCGTCTCGCCGACGACGCGGCTGAAGCGTTCGGCGAAGGCCGAGCGCGAGCCGCGCATGATCTTCGCCAGGGATTCGATGGTCCAGCTCTCGCTGGGATTGAGATGGATCGCGGCGAGCACGCGGCCGATATCGGGATCGCGTGCGGCGGCGATCCAGCCCGTGGCATCGCCGCAGCCGCGCTCGACCCAGCTCCGGATCAGGCTGGCAGCCACCACGTCGGCGAGCCGCGCAAGAATACCGCCGGCGCCGACGCGGTCGAGCGCCACTTCGTTGGTCATGATCTTCAGGAGGTCGGGGATGCTCGGCTCGTTGGCGGCGAGCTCGAAGACCTGCATCGAGTCCGGCATCATGCGCAGCAGCGGATGCAGCCGGTCGACGTTGAAGGTCATGCTGCCGCTGAAGATCAGCGTCTCGTCGCCGGCCCCGCCGCCGCTGGTCTCGAACACCTTCTCGCAGACCTGCTGAAAGCTGCATTGACAGAAGACGATGGTGTCGGCATCGGGCGCGCTGGCCAGCGCATGCGCCGAGCCCCGCGGCAGCAGCACGGCATCGCCCGGCTCGATCCGGACCCATTCCTCCGACGGCGTCCGCAGCCAGCAGCCCTGGCCGGCGACGAAATGGAAGCGCGCCGCGTCCTGGGCCGGGAAGCTCAGGCCCCAGGGCGCCTTCATCTGGAAACGGCCGTATTCCACGCCTTCGAGGCGCAGGCCCCGAAGCATGTCGGTCAGGGGATCCGCCGATGGGGGATCGGCCGGTTGCTTGGACGAATTGTCAAGCATCTCGGATTATATAGCATGGAAAGTCCGGATTGTCAGGGCCACTCTTAACGAAGATGAATTCCCCGGAGGCTCTGATGTCCGATTCCTCGTTCGAGGCCGAAATCGATAACGCGGCCGTCGCGCCTGATCTCGCCTTGCCCGACGCTGCGGCCGACAGCCCGGCCTGGGCCGGCGTCCTGTCGCTGGCCATGGGCGTGTTCGGCCTGGTGACGGCCGAGTTCCTGCCGGCCAGCCTGCTGACGCCGATCGCCGCCGATCTCGGCGTCAGCGACGGCGCCGCCGGCCAGGCGGTGACCGCGACGGCACTGACCGGCACCTTCGCCGGCATCCTGATGCCGATCCTGACCCGCAGCTTCGATCGGCGGCTGGTGATGTGGTCGCTGACGGCGCTGCTGGTGATCTCCGGCATCGTCGCGGCGCTCGCCACCAATCTCACCGTGCTGCTGGCGGCGCGGCTGCTGCTCGGGATCGGCATCGGCGGTTTCTGGTCGATGATGGCGGCGATCGCGATGCGCCTGGTGCCGGAGCGCTTGCTGCCGCGGGCGCTCTCCATCGTCTTCACCGGCGTCTCGATCGCGACCATCAGCGCGGCGCCGATCGGCGCCTATCTCGGCAGCCTCTGGGGATGGCGCACGGTCTTCGCGCTTTCCGGCGCGATCGGCGCGGTGACCCTGCTGGTGCAGCTCCTGACACTGCCCAAGCTGCCGCCGCAGAGCAAACCCAACCTTCGCACCTTGTTCGATCTGTTGCGCCGGCCCAGCGTGCGCCTCGTGGTCGCGACCGTGCTGATTGCGATCTCCGGGCATTTCGCCGGCTTCACCTATGTGCGCGCCTTCCTGGAACAGGTGCCGGCGATGAAGATCGAGATCATCTCGCTGGTGCTGCTCGCCTATGGCGTCGGCGGCTTCTTCGGCAACCTGGTCGGCGGCGCGATCACGGCGCGCAGCGCGCCGGCCTCGGTGTTG
>DASZYM010000296.1:0-10938 GCA_035545355.1 Dongiaceae bacterium | reverse complement strand
GATCCGGTGGTCAGCATGCCGCGCTCGCGCAGCATCGCTTCGACCTTCTCGACGCCGGATTCGGTCAGCGTCACCGTGCGCTGCTTCTCGTCCTTCTCGTAGTCTTCGGGCTGCAAGCTCGGGATCAGCTTGTCGACCTGGCGATAGAGGTCGGAGTTGTCCTCGGTCGGGCCGGAGATGATCAGCGGAGTCCGCGCCTCGTCGATCAGGATCGAGTCCACCTCGTCGACGATGCCGTAATTGAAGGGCCGCTGGACCATGTCCTCCAGGCGGAACTTCATGTTGTCGCGCAGATAGTCGAAGCCGAATTCGTGGTTGGTGCCGTAGGTGATGTCGCAGGCATAGGCCGCGCGGCGCTCCTGGTCGTTGAGGCCGTGCACGATCACGCCGGTGGTGAGGCCGAGGAAGCCGTAGACCCGGCCCATCCATTCGGCATCGCGGCTGGCGAGGTAGTCGTTGACGGTGACCACGTGCACGCCCTTGCCTTCGAGTGCGTTCAGGTAGACCGGCAAGGTCGCGACCAGGGTCTTGCCTTCGCCGGTCTTCATCTCGGCGATCTTGCCCTGGTGCAGCACGATGCCGCCCTTGAGCTGCACGTCGAAATGGCGCTGCCCGAGGGCGCGGATCGCCGCCTCGCGCACCGTGGCGAAGGCGTCGGGCAGGACGTCGTCGAGGGTCTCGCCGTTGGCCAGGCGCTCCTTCAACCAGGCGGTGCGGGCCTTCAAGGCGTCGTCGTCCAGCTTCTGGACGTCCGGCTCGAGCGCGTTGACCGCTTCGACCGTCGTGTTCAAAGCCTTGATAAAACGGTCGTTGGCGGATCCGAAGACCCGCTTGGCAAGCGCCGCGAACATATTCAGAAACCTTCGAAATTTCCGGCCAGATGGTGGGCAACAGATAGGTCGCCGCCCGACCCCTGTCAACTTGAGCGGAAGTCACGGAAATCTCATTGTTTTCGCCGGATTTATGCTTGCTTTTCGCGGGGTTTCAGCTTGTAACCGCGGGGTGCGTTCGGCATGATGCCGCCGCATTGCGGTACCCCGTGCCACCGACGCTGCGCTGACGAGGGCGCAACCGAGGGGGCCGCACCGGCCTCGAGCGGCCGTCCAGCGAACCCGGAACCAGGAAAGACCCCGGACTATGGCCATTGCTTCGTTCCGCGCCACTCTTCTTGCCGGCGCGACCGTCCTCCTTGCCGTCACGGCCCCCGTGATCGCCACGGCGCAGGACGCGAACACCCAGAACACCACCAATACCCAGGACGCGGCACCGGCCACCCCGGCGCCGGACACCAATTCCCAGGAGACGGCGCCCGCGGGCGGCGACGCGGCCCAGCCCGAGGCCGCGGCTCCCGCCCAGGCGGCCCCGGCCGATCCCAATGAGGTGGTGGCCAAGGTCAACGGCAACCCGGTGACCCGCCAGGACGTGATCGATTCCGCCTCCAATCTGCCGCCGCAATACCAGGCGCAGATCGACGCCATCTTCCCGCAGCTCCTCAACCGCCTGATCGGCTTCCAGCTCGTGACCGACAAGGGCCGCGCCGAAGGCCTGGCCGACGATCCGGAAGTGAAGAAGCTGGTGAAGCAGTTCGAGGACGAGGCGATCCGGCAGGTCTATTTCAACAATTATGTGAAGAAGGCCGTCACCGACGACGCGATCAAGCAGGTCTATGACGCCGACCTCGCGGCCCATCCGCCGCAACCGGAGATCCGCGCCGCCCATATCCTGGTCAAGACCGAGGACGAGGCGAAGGCGATCATCGACCAGCTCAACAAGGGCGCCGACTTCGCGCAGCTCGCGAAAGAGAAGTCGATCGACACCCAGAGCGGCAAGGATGGCGGCGAGCTCGGCTGGTTCTCGAAGGACACGATGGTGAAGGAATTCTCCGACGCGGCCTTCGCCATGCAGCGCGGCGATATCAGCAAGACCCCGGTGAAGAGCCAGTTCGGCTGGCACATCATCAAGATCGAGGATTCGCGGATGCAGATCCCGCCGACCCTCGAGCAGCGCAAGGACGAGATCCGCGGCGCGCTCGCCCAGGAGGCGGCGCACAAGCTGGTCCAGGACCTGATCGCCGGCGCCAAGGTCGATTACAGCAAGCCGGAATACAAGGTTCCGGCCGAGCCCGCGGCCCAGTAGCGGGAGGCGCCGTCGCGGCGTAAATTCCGGGCGACGTCACAGGCGTGGCGTCGCCCGATTCTTTTTGAGCGGCATCCTGCTTTGGGGGAAATAGAGTGAGCGGAAAGATCGCGCCCTTGGCGCCGACCCATGCGCCGAAATTGTCGCCGCTGGCCGGCGCCAGGCTGGCGACACGCGAATGCAACATCCGTTACCGCGGCCGGACCGATGTCATGCTGATGGAGCTGGCGCCGGGCTCCACCATCGCCGGCGTCTTCACCACCTCGCTCGCGCCCTCCGCACCGGTCGATCACTGCCGCAAGCACATCAAGGCCGGCAAGGCCCGCGCGATCCTGGTCAATTCCGGCAATGCCAATGCCTTCACCGGCAAGCTCGGCAAGCAGGCGACCGATCTGACCGCCAAGGAAGCGGCCAAAGCGATGGGCTGCAAGCCGGGCGAGATCTTCCTCGCCTCGACCGGCGTCATCGGCGAGCCGCTGCCGGCGGAGAAGATCACCGCCAATCTCGGCGCCCTCAAGGGCGCGCTGAAGGCCGACGGCTGGGCGGAAGCCGCGGCGGCCATCATGACCACCGACACCTTCCCCAAGCTCGCGAGCCGGTCGGCCGCGATCGGCGGCGTCGAGGTCACGATCAACGGCATCGCCAAGGGCTCGGGCATGATCGCGCCGGACATGGCGACCATGCTGGCCTTTGTCGCGACCGATGCCAAGATCCCGGCCGACATCCTGCAGGCGCTGCTGAAGAAGGGCGCCGACCGCTCCTTCAACTGCATCACCGTCGATGGCGACACCTCGACCAGCGATACGCTGCTGCTGGCCGCGACCGGGCAGGCGAAGAACCCGAAGCCGAAATCGGCCGGCGATCCGGTGCTGAAGGAGTTCCGCGAAGCCTTGGACTCGCTGCTGACCGATCTCGCCGTGCAGGTGGTGATGGACGGCGAAGGCGCGGAGAAGCTGGTGACCATCGACGTGACCGGCGCCGCCAGCGCCGCGGCGGCGCGGCGCATCGGCCTCTCGATCGCCAACTCGCCGCTGGTGAAGACCGCGATCGCCGGCGAGGACGCGAATTGGGGCCGCATCGTCATGGCGGTGGGCAAGGCCGGCGAGAAGGCGGACCGCGACAAGCTGGCGATCAAGATCGGCGGCGTGCTGATCGCCGCCAAGGGCCAGCGGGTCGCCGATTACGACGAGGCCCCGGTCGCCAAGCACATCAAGAGCCGCGATATCAAGATCGAGGTCGATGTCGGAATCGGCAGCGGCAAGGCGCGGGTCTGGACCTGCGATCTCACCCATCGCTATATCGAGATCAATGCCGACTACCGAAGTTGAGATCGAAACCGAACGGCTGAGGCTGCGGGCGCTCCGCCCCGACGACGCGGCGAGCATCGCCATCCAGGTCAACGATTGGGAGGTCGTGCGCTACACGACCTCGATCCCCTATCCTTACGACGTCGAGATGGCCCGCACCTTCATCGCCTCGCAGGCCGCGCGCTGGGCGGCCTGGTATGCCCGTGGCCGGCCGGCCGCGCCGCTCGCCGAGGAGATCGCCTTCGCCATCGCGCGCAAGAGCGATCGCGAGCTGGTCGGCTGCATCGGCTTGCAGCCGGGCGAAACCGGCGGCCTCGAGTTCGGCTATTGGGTCGGCAAGACCTATTGGAATCGCGGCTATGCCAGCGAGGCGGTGGGGGCGCTCTCCCGCTTCGCCTTCGAGACCCTGGGGGTCGATGAGATCTGGGCGGCCGCCGTTCCGGTCAACGACGCCTCGCATCGCGTGCTGGAGAAGAACGGTTTCGTCATCGCCGGCGCGGGCTCGCGCGAATCGGAAATGCGCGGTCATCCTCTTCCCGTCATCACCCGCAAGCTGACCCGCGGCCAATGGCTGGCGGCACGAGGCCATCCATGACCGGACAACCGACCGAACCGCCGGCGCTGCCGATCCTGACCGTGGTCGCGGTCGCCCTGGTCGATGCCGATGGCCGCGTCCTCCTCGCGCAGCGGCCGGAAGGCAAATCGATGGCCGGGCTCTGGGAATTTCCCGGCGGCAAGATCGCCCCCGGCGAGACGCCGGAGGCCGCCTTGATCCGCGAATTGCACGAGGAGCTCGGCATCGACGTCGCCGAAGCGTGCCTCGCGCCCTTCACCTTCGCCTCGCACCGCTATGAGCGCTTCCATCTGCTGATGCCGCTCTATGTCTGCCGGCGCTGGAAGGGCACGCCGATGCCGCGCGAAGGCCAGCAGCTCGCCTGGGTGCGGCCGGCGAAGCTCGGCGACTACCCGATGCCGCCCGCCGACAAGCCGCTGGTGGCGATGCTGCAGGATCTGCTGTGAGGCGCGTCACGCGCACCGAGCGCGTCTGAGCCGGTTGCTCATCCTGTGAGCCTCGTCACTCGACCATAAAGCGCGCCGAGGGTACTCACCGAAACAAGCCGAGTGCGCTCCTCCCTCGAACCGATCCGGCACTCGGTGCGACATACATGCATCGGAGTTAGCCATGCGCACCCTGCTCGCCACCGGAATCGTCGCCGCGCTCACCATCTCCCTCGCCGGCGCCGCCTTCGCCCATGAAATCGGCGACGTCCAGGCCGTGGAGCACAGCGCCTACGGCACGCCGCCGAACGCCTCCAAGGAGCAGAAGCATGCCGGCGATCCGGTCAGCTTCCAGGAGCTGCTGGAAACCCTGGCGCAAAGCGGCATGCTGGTGCGCTTCACCGACGGCTCCCGGCTGACCCTGGGCGCCGACAGCAAGGTTCTGGTCGACGACTTCGTCTACAATCCGAACAACCCCGCCAGCAAGGCGCTGATCTCGCTGCCGGCCGGCAAGCTGCGTTACGTGACCGGGTCGATGCCCAAGGGCAAGACCACGATCGACACGCCGACGGCCACGATGGTGCTGCGCGGCACCAATGTGGCCGTGGATTCGCGCGGCGACGACACACTGCTCTATGTCGAAGAGGGCAGCGTCAGCGTACACTCCAAGCAGACCGGCCAGGATACGCTGGTGAAGGAAGGCGAGAGCGTGCTGATCGGCGCCAATGGCATCGTCGCGACCGCCGAGGAGCAGACCGGAGACCCGCTGGTCGATCGCGGCTTCGCCGACAATGATGGTGGCGGCAACGACAATGGCGGCAACGCCGGACAGGGCAACGAGCATCGCCGCGGCGAGGCCAACGACCATCACGGGACCGCGAAATCGGGCGGCAGCTCGGGTGGAACTTCCGGCGGCAGCTCGGGCAGCTCGGGTGGAACGTCCGGCGGGACGAATGGCGGCGGCTCCTACGGAGGCTAGTCCGCTTTCGGCGAGCCGGCACGAAGGACCGGCAGACAGGGATGGCACGAGATGCTGAAGCTGGGAAAATGCGCTTGGGCGGCGCTCGCGGTTCTCGCGGCGACTATGAATGCCGAGGCCAGCAGCCAGGACGTGGGCTCGGTCGAGAAGGTGGCGCGCAATGTCTACGGCACGCCGCCGCAAGCCAGCCGCGCGCCGCAGCATCCCGGTGACACCGTCGCCTTCCAGGAATTGCTGGAGACCCTGACCGACAGCGGCGCGCTCGTCCGCTTCATCGACGGCTCGCAGCTCACGATCGGCGCGCAGAGCAAGGTCCTGGTCGATCAGTTCGTGTTCGATCCGGGCAGCCGTGCCGGCCATGCGCTGATCTCCATCGGCTCGGGCGCACTGCGCTTCGCGACCGGATCGATGCCCAAGGGCAAGACCGTGATCGACACGCCGACCGCGACCTTGACCCTGCGCGGCACCATCGTCCGCGTCGGCGTGAAGCCCAACGGCGATACCGAGCTCATCGTCGACGAGGGCAATGTCGACAGCCACAACAAGCAACTGAACACCGATCAGAACGTCCCGGCGGGCGGCAGCATCACGATCTCTTCCAGCGGCTTCGCCAGCGGCAACGACACGGTCGGCGACACGTTCGTGGATGACGGCTTCGCCGATGCCGGCAACGGCGGCAGCGATGTCGAGCAGCGCCGCAATGCGGGTTCCAACGCACATTCCTCAGCCGGCTCCGGCAGCAGTGGCAGTGGCGGCGGCGGCACCGGCGGCGGGAGCTCCGGCGGCAGCGGCGGCGCCAATGGCGGCGGTTCGGGCGGGAGTCCCACCGGCGGCGGAACGCGCGGCAACTAGTGACCGATCTGTGATGCCCGGCACGGCGCCGGCGGCATCGTCCCGCTAAAAGCCTCCCACAAATTTGCAACGTCTTGACGGCAGGCGGCCTGCGCGGCCGCCGATCGCCGCGTTTTCAGCACGAGAGGAAAGATGAAAGGTTGGATTGCGCGCGCGCCCCGCGCCTTCGGGGCGGCGTTGGTATTCGTCGGCATCAGCGGTGCCCAGGCCGATACGGTCGGCGCGATGAAGCAGGTCGTGCAGACCGTCTACGGCACGCCGCCGCAGGGACAGCAGCACCCGAAGCGGATCGGCGATCCGGTCGTGCATAACGAGCTGTTCGAGACCTGGAAGGAGAGCCGCGCGCTGGTCGAGTTCATCGACGGCTCGCATCTGACCGTCGGCGCCAACAGCAAGGTCCTGATCGATTCCTTCGTGTTCGACCCGGCGAAGAGCCAGGGCAATGCGCTGATCGATATCACGGCGGGCACCTTGCGCTTCGTGACCGGGCAGATGCCCCATGGCGGCACGGTCATCCGGACGCCGACCGCGACCCTAACCCTGCGCGGCACCGACGTGACGGTGCGCGTGCATCCCGACGGCACCACCGACACGACGGTCAGCGACGGCAAGGTCGACGTGCAGAGCAACGCCGACAACCAGACGACCACGATCGGCCCCGGGGAAGGCACGACCTCCGGCGAAGGCGGCAATCGCGCCTTCGACGGGGAGATCGGCGACGGCGGCATCGGCGGGAACGTCCGGCAGGCGGAGCATCGGAGCAACAGCAACAACAGTCATGACGACTTCGCCTCGCACGAGGTGCCGGCCGCCAGCCACGACGACGGCGACAGCGGCGGCGACGATGGCGGCGATTGCGGCTGCATCTAGCTCACTCCGGATCGGCCTTGCCGCCGAAGACCTGGCCGAGATGCACCTGGCCGCTGCCGCGGCGCGAGGGTTGCTGCTGGGATTCGTGCGGGGTCCAGCCGGTCAGGAAGATCAGGCGGAAGGTGGCCGGGATCCGGCCGTCTTCCAGCCCGAACTTCGCCTGATAGATCTCCGCCGCGCGGGCCAGCAGCGCGCGGCGCGTCGGCCGCCTCAGGCGCTGGCGCAGGAGGTTGGTCTCGCCCATCGCGCGGAGGTCGGCGAGCAGCGCCTGCATACCAGAATATGTGACGGTCAGCGTCTCGAGATCGGCGACCGGCAAGGCGAAACCCGCACGCTGCAGCAGGCCGGCCGCGTCGCGCAGGTCCGGGAAGGGCGAGACCCGGCCGCTGGCGCCGCCGGAGACCGCGATCTCCGCCTCGAGCAGGCTGGCCTGCAATTCCGCGAGCGTCCCGGCGCCGAAGACCGCGCCGAGGAAGAGCCCGTCCGGCTTCAGCGCGTAGCGGATCTGCGCCAAGGTGCCGGGGAGGTCGTTGACCCAATGCAGGCTGAGATTGGCGAGCACGAGATCCAGCGTCTCGGCGCCGAAGGGCAGCGCCTCCTCGTCCAGCCGGACCGCCGGACCGAAACGCCGCGCCGCCTCCAGCATCCGCGCCGAGAGATCGCCCTGCACCAGGTGCGCGATGCCGCCGCGCCCGCGCAAGGTCCGCGCCAGCACGCCGTCGCGGCTGCCGAGATCGAGCGCCACGGGAAACTTGCGCGTGACGTCGTCCAGCCGGTCCAGCAGCCGCTCGGCGGATTCCACGAACAGGAAATCCGCCTTCTCGGTCTTGCGCGCGAAAGCGCGGTCGCGCCGCCGCGGCAGCAAAGCCCGGTCGAAGATTTGCGCGGCTTCCGGCACCGGGGGCCGGCGGGGCGTCTGGTCTTTCGTGCCTTCACTCATGGCGCGCAGTATGCCGGGCTTCGCCGCGGCTTGCATCCCGCCCCGGCCTGTGGCCCGATGACGCCCATGCTGCTCCAGGCGCGCGCCGCTCTTCGTACCGCCCTCGATGCCGTGCTGCCGCCGCGCTGCCTGAAATGCGGCGACATCCTCGGCGGCGAGAACGGACTCTGCCCGCCGTGCTGGCAGAAGCTCTCCTGGCTGTCGCCGCCCTGCTGTGCCTGCTGCGGCCAGCCCTTCGCCTTCGAATCCGGCGCCGCTTCGCTGTGCGGCGCCTGCCTGCAGAAGCGCCCGGCCTATGCCCGCGCCCGCGCCGTCTTCCGCTATGACGACGAGAGCCGCGACCTCATTCTCGGCTTCAAGCATGCGGACCGCACCGAGCTGGCGCCGACCCTCGCCCGCTGGATGGCGCGGTCGGGGGCGGAGCTGATCGCCGATTGCACGCTGATCGTTCCGGTGCCGCTGCATTGGACCCGCCTGGCCGTGCGGCGCTTCAACCAGGCGGGGTTGCTGGCCCAGGCGATCGGCAGGCTGACCGGCCGCCCGGTCGAGCCCAGGGCGCTCACCCGCCGGCGCGCGACTCGCAGCCAGGGCCATCTCGGCCGGCTGGCGCGGCGGAGGAACGTGCAGGGCGCGATGGCCGTCACGGGGCGGTTCGTGCCGCAGGTTACAGATCGTCGCATCCTCCTGGTGGATGACGTCATCACCACCGGCGCCACGGTGGAGACCGCCGCCAAAGCCTTGATTTCGGCCGGGGCGACCGCGGTCGACGTGTTGGCTTTGGCCAAGGTGGTGCGCGCCGATTGAAGGGATCGCCGCCCCAGCTATGCGTCGCTGAGGCTTGCCAAAGCGGCCCCGAGACATGAAATTATTCGCTGATCCCGTGGGGAACGGTGAACTACCCCACAAGATGCGGTGTGAAATGGCGAAGATCGAAATCTATACCACCATGATTTGCCCCTATTGCGTCCGGGCGAAGCGGCTGCTCGACGAGCGCAAGGCGCCCTATACCGAGATCGACGTAATGGTGGACGGCAGCAAGCGCGCGGAGATGCAGCGCCGCGCCGGCGGCCGGACCTCGGTTCCGCAGATCTTCATCAACGACAAGCATATCGGCGGCAGCGACGAGCTTTACGCGCTTGACCGTGCCGGGCGACTTGCGCCCTTGTTGGCCGAGCCGGCGTAAGGCAGCTTCCGGGATGACCGCGCGCTTGAAAATCGCCTGTGTGCAGATGAATGCGGGGCCGGAGGTCGGCCCGAATCTCGACGCCGCGGAGAAGCTGATCCGCTCCGCGGCCGGCGAGGGTGCGCAATTCGTGCTGACGCCCGAGAATACCAGCATCATCGAGCCCAACCGCGCGAAGAACTACGAGAAGTCCTTCACCGAGGACGCCCATCCCGGCCTGCCGCGCTTCAGCGCGCTGGCGCGGGAGCTGAAGATCTGGCTGCTGGTCGGCTCGATGCCGATCCGGGTCGATGGCGAGCGCTTGGCCAATCGCAGCTTCCTGATCGACGACCAGGGGCGGATCGCGGCGCGCTACGACAAGATCCATCTCTTCGATGTCGACCTGCCGAACGGCGAGAAGTACCGCGAGTCCGAACGCATCCGCCCCGGCGCCCAAGCGGTCGTCGCGCCGACGCCCTGGGCCCCGCTCGGCATGACGGTCTGCTACGACTTGCGCTTCCCGCATCTCTATCGCGACCTCGCGAAAGCGGGTGCCGCGATGATCAGCATCCCCGCCGCCTTCACCGTGCCGACCGGCAAGGCGCATTGGCATGTGCTGCTGAGGGCCCGCGCGATCGAGACCGGCGCCTTCGTCTTCGCGCCGGCGCAATGCGGCGAGCATGCCGGCGGCCGGCGCACCTATGGCCATTCGCTGATCGTGGCGCCCTGGGGCGAAGTCCTGGCCGAAGCCGGCGAGGCGCCGGGAACCTTGAGCGCCGAGATCGATTTCACCGCGGTCGAGAACGCCCGGGCGCAGGTGCCCGCGCTGACGCACGACCGAGATTACGCGCGCCCGGAATTGAAACGCCCACAAGCCAATCTGCGCGTGGCCGGCGAATAGCCGGCACCAACCAAAAGATCGTTCCGCTAGAAGACAGAAGGAGGAGATCATGAGCCTGCGACTTGGCGACACCGCGCCCGACTTCGAACAGGATTCGACCGAGGGCAAGATCAAGTTCCACGAATATCTCGGCAACGGCTGGGGCATCCTGTTCTCGCACCCGAAGGACTTCACGCCGGTCTGCACCACCGAGCTCGGCGAGGTCGCGCGCCTGAAGCCCGAGTTCGAGAAGCGCAACACCAAGGTCGTCGGCCTCTCGGTCGACCCGGTCGCGGACCACAAGGCCTGGGCCGGCGACATCAAGGAGACCCAGGGCCATGCGCTGAACTTCCCGCTGCTGGCGGATCCCGACCGCAAGGTCTCGAACCTCTATGACATGATCCATCCGAACGCCAACGATACGCTGACCGTGCGTTCGGTGTTCATCATCGGCCCGGACAAGAAGATCAAATTGATCATCACCTATCCGGCCTCCACCGGGCGCAACTTCGAGGAGATCATCCGCGTCCTCGATTCCCTGCAGCTCACCGCGAACTACAAGGTGGCGACGCCGGTCAACTGGAAGCACGGCGACGACTGCATCATCGTGCCGGCGGTCAGCGATGCCGATGCCGACAAGCTCTTCCCCAAGGGCTACAAGAAGGTGAAGCCCTACCTGCGCACCACCAAGCAGCCGAACCTGTGATCGCCGACAGTCATTCCGCGGCGTCTCTCCCAGCCCTCCCCGGAGACGGGGAGGGCGATTCTTTCTCAGCCTCCCCGCTGCGGCCGGGCGCCCAGCAAGGGGCGCCT
>DASZYM010000295.1:0-9394 GCA_035545355.1 Dongiaceae bacterium | reverse complement strand
AACGGCGGCGCCATGGCCCATAAGCGGGCCTTGGCGCATGTCCATACGCACGATCACGATCACTACGATCACAGTCATAGCCACGACCGCGGGCACAACCATGGGCATGGCGGCCATGGCCACAGCCATGCCCCGACCGATTTCGGCCGGGCCTTCGCGATCGCGACGATCCTCAATCTCGGCCTGGTCGTCGTTCAGGTCGTCTATGGACTGATCGCGGATTCGGTCGCGCTGCTGGCGGATGCCGGGCACAATTTCGGCGATGCGGTCGGGCTGGTGCTGGCCTGGGGCGCGCACCTGCTGGTGCGGGTGCAGGTCAGCGACCGCTTCACCTATGGCTTCCGCTCCGCCTCGATTCTCTCGGCGCTGATCAACGCGGTTCTGCTGCTGGTGGCGACCGGCGCCATCGCGCTCGAGGCGTTCCGGCGGCTGGCGGAGCCGGCGCCGGTGGCGGGTACGACGGTGATGATCGTCGCCGCGGCCGGCATCGTCATCAACGGCTTCTCCGCCTGGCTGCTGATGGCGGGGAACAAGGGCGACCTCAACGTGCGCGGCGCGTTCCTCCATCTCGTCGCCGATGCCGCGGTCTCGGCCGCGGTGGTGGTCGCGGGCGGGGTCATCATCCTGACCGGCTGGAGCTGGGTCGATCCGCTGGCGAGCCTGATGATCGCCGTCGTGATCGTCTGGGGCACCTGGAACCTGCTGCGCGAATCCTTCCAGCTTTCGATGAATGCGGTGCCGCGGGGAATCGTGCTCGGCGAGGTGCGGGATCACCTGCAATCCCTGCCGCATGTGACCGCCGTGCACGACCTGCATGTCTGGGCGATGAGCACGACGGAGAACGCGCTGACGGCGCATCTGGTGATGGATAACGGCCATCCGGGCGATCGATTCCTGGAAGATCTCGGCCATGACCTCGACCATCGCTTCAGGATCCAGCACGCAACGGTGCAGATCGAGATCGGCGACGGCAATGTCTGCGTCCTGGCGCCGGCCGACCGGGTGTGATGGACGCGAAGGGCTGGTTCGAAAAAGGATTGGCCCTGCAATCGGCGGGCAAGGCCGAGCAGGCGATTGCCGCCTATGATGAGGCGGCGGCCTTGGCGCCGAACAATGCGGTCGTACTCCACAATCGCGGTCTGGCACGACAAAGCCTGAAGCAGCATGCCGAAGCGGTCGAGGATTTCCGGCAGGCGATCGCGATCAAGCCGGATCTGGCCGAGGCGCATTTCAATCTCGGCAACGCGCTGGCCGATCTCAACCGGCCCGATGAGGCGGTTGTCGCGTTCCGAGAGGCCGTGGCGCTGAAGCCCGGCTATGTCCAGGCCTGGCACAACCTTGGCGACGCCCTGCAGGCCGGCGGCAATCTCGCCGAGGCGATGGCGGCCTATAAGCAGGTATTCGGGCTCGAGCCCGGCTCGTTCGCCCGCATCGTCAACAGCCTCGCAGCGCATTCGCGCGGACGGCTCGATCTCGACTTCGCCGCGTTGAAGCGCGAGCTGGCCTCCTAGGGCTTGGCGCGGTAGCGCTTCTTGTAGACGCCGGGCTCCGCGAGGATTTCGCGCGAGGTAGCCGCAAAGCGCTCCAACTCCTGCCCGTCCATCGTTGCGAAGGCGAGATCGAGGGCCGTGCGCTGCACCGGGATGCACTGCACCACCGGCAGGCCACGCGGCAGCACGCCGACATAGTCGGGATCGGTCCAGAGTGCGGGGAAGAAGATCCCGATATCATGAAAGCGGTCGCAATCGACCAGGCCGGTCAGGGTGCGGAACGGCAGGTCGAAGCGATTGACCGGGTGGGTCGCCAGCAGCGACCAGCCCGGCTCCAATTCGATGGTCCAGAAGCTGTTGAACTTGATCGCGGGCCGTTCGCCTTGCGCCATCGGCGATCCAGCTATCTGGGCCGCCACATGGAAGTTGAGTGGCGCACGGGTCTGCTCCGGCACGCTGGGATTGGGCAGATCCCAGTCCCATTCGAAGCGGCCGCGATCGCATTTGACGTCGCAGGGCAGGGGGATGAGAAAGCCCGCGGTCATCGCATCGACGAAAGGCGGGCATTGCTTGACCGTGCGGATGTCGCGGCCGTGGAAATCGGAGAAGGCGGTCATCGGCATCTGCTTCAGCCAATCCGGCAGGCCCTGCTTCGCCGGAAACGGCTTGGGCAGATGGGCCTCCAGCTTCGGATCGCAGCGGAACACCACCTTCATGGCGCGGCTCCAAAAAGAGGGCCCGACCGGCGGGTGCCGATCGGGCCTCGATTGTGGCAATCGAGAGGGAGGAGATTCAACTAGCGAACTTTGCCCGCCTTCCAGTCCTCGAGGAGCTGGTTGTAGGCGACGGTCTCGCCCTTGGGCTTCTCATCGACCTTGGCCCAAGGCGCTTCCTTGTCGCTGAGCCACTTGCTCGGGTCTTCCTCCTTGTTGAGCTTCGGCGCGCAGTTGGCCATGCCGGCCCGCTGCAGCCGCGCCATGACCCGGTCCATTTCCTTGGCGAGGTTGTCCATCGCCTGCTGCGGCGTCTTCTCGCCGGTGACGGCCGCCGCCACGTTCGGCCACCAAAGCTGCGCCAACTTCGGATAGTCGGGAACGTTGGTGCCGGTCGGCGACCAGGCGACGCGCGCCGGGCTGCGGTAGAACTCGACGAAACCGCCGAGCTTGGGCGCGATGTCGCTCATCGCCTGGCTCATGATGTCGGACTGACGGATCGGAGTGAGGCCGACCAGGGTCTTCTTCAGCGAGGTCGACTTGCAGATGCAGAACTGGGCGTAGAGCCAGGCCGGCTTGCGACGCTCGACCGGCGTCGATTTCAGCATGGTCCAGGAGCCCACGTCCTGGTAGCCGTTCTGCATGCCGTCCTTCCAGTACGGTCCGTGCGGCGACGGGGCCATGCGCCATTTCGGCGTGCCGTCGCTGTTCATCACCGGAAGATCCGGCTTGGAAAGCGCGGCGGTGAAGGCGGTGTACCAGAAGATCTGCTGCGCGATCGTGCCTTGCCCTGGGATCGGGCCGGCTTCGGAGAAGGTCATGCCGGCGGCCTCGGGCGGGGCGTATTTGTGCAGCCACTCGATATACTTGGTCAGCGCATAGACCGCGGCCGGGCTGTTGGTCCCGCCGCCACGGCTGACCGAGGCTCCCACCGGCGTGCACTTGTCGTCGGCGACGCGGATGCCCCATTCATCGATCGGCAGGCCGTTTGGATGGCCGACATCGGCCTCGCCCGCCATCGAGAGCCAGGCGTCGGTGAAGCGCCAGCCGAGCGACGGATCCTTCTTGCCGTAATCCATGTGACCGTAGATGCGGACGCCGTCGATCGTCTTCACATCGTTGGTGAAGAAGTCGGCAATCTCCTCATAGGCGGTCCAGTTCACCGGCACGCCCAGATCGTAGCCGTACTTGGCCTTGAACTGGTTCTTCAGGTCCTCGCGGTCGAACCAGTCGGCGCGGAACCAGTAGAGGTTGGCGAACTGCTGGTCGGGAAGCTGGTAGAGCTTGCCGTCCGGCGCGGTGGTGAAGCTCTTGCCGATGAAGTCATCGACGTCGAGCGAGGGCAGCGTCACGTCCTTGCCGTCGCCGGCCATGAAGTCGGAGAGCGGCACGGATTCGCCGTAGCGGAAATGCGTGCCGATGCAGTCGGAGTCGTTCACGTACATGTCGTAAACGCTCTTTCCCGACTGCATCTGGGTCTGCATCTTCTCGACGAGATCGCCTTCCTGAATGTAATCGTGCTTCAGGTTGATGCCGGTGATCTCGCGGAACGCCGCCGCCAGGGTCTTCGATTCATAGACATGGGTGTCGATGGTCTCCGACACCACGACGATTTCCTGGCCCTTATACGGCTCGGCCGCCTTGATGAAGAATTCCATCTCCTTCATCTGGTCGTCTTTGGAGAGGGTCGACGGTTGGAACTCGCTGTCCACCCACTTCTGGGCGGACGCCATCTGATCGGCATTCGCCCTTCGGATCGGCCAAAGCAGTCCGCCGACGGCACTACCGGCGGCCAGCATTCCGGCCCCCTTCAGAACCCGCCTGCGATTGACGGGCCTTCCCTGCGTGTTGCTCATTGCTTCGCTCCCATCGCCTTCCTTTCGTGGTGCCGGTTGTTCGTCCCATCGGGCAGGAAGGTTCGGCCCGACGAGCCGGCAGTCGAAACGCCTCAGCCCCAGCGCATCACCGCCACAAGCACGGCGGCCGCGACGGCGGATGCGATCCAGAGCATGTCTTCGGTGAAATAGAGCCAGGCGAGATGGATGTAGGCCGCGGCCAGGAGGCCGATGAACAGCCGATCGCCGCGGGTGGTGACGATCGGCAGGAAGCCCTTATGCGGCGTCGAGGGCTGAAACACGCTCCACACCGTCATGCCGATCAGCATCAGCGCGACCACGACGAAGAACGCGGCCGTCGGCCCGGTCCAGGCCATCCATTGCAGTCCTTGTGCGCCATCCATCGCTCTCGTCTCCGATCACACACGGCCCAGGGCGAAGCCCTTGGCGATGTAGTTGCGGACGAAATAGATCACCAGCACGCCGGGGATCAGCGTCACCACGCCGGCGGCCGCAAGCACGCCCCAGTCGATGCCGGCGGCGCTGACCGTGCGGGTCATGGTCGCGGCGATCGGCTTGGCGTTGACCGAGGTCAGGGTGCGCGCCAGCAGCAGCTCGACCCAGCTGAACATGAAGCAGAAGAAGGCGGTGACGCCGATGCCCGAACGGATCAGCGGCACGAACACCTTGACGAAGAATTTCGGCAGGCTGTAGCCGTCGATCGCCGCCATCTCGTCGATCTCGCGCGGCACCCCGGACATGAAGCCCTCCAGGATCCAGACCGCCAGCGGCACGTTGAACAGCATGTGCGACAAAGCCACCGCCCAGGGCGTGTCGAACAGGTTGATGGTCTGGTAGAGCTCGAAGAACGGCAGCAGGAACACCGCCGGCGGCGCCATGCGGTTGGTCAGCAGCCAGAAGAACATGTGCTTGTCGCCGATGAACGTGTAGCGCGAGAAGGCATAGGCCGCCGGCAGCGCGACGAGCACCGAGAGCACGGTGTTGAGCACCGCGTATTCGATCGAGTTGATGATGCTGCCATACCAGCCGGGATCGGTGAGCACGATCTGGAAATTGGCCAGGGTCGGGTGATGCGGCCAGAAGCTGAAGGCGCCCAGGATGTCCTCGTTGGTGCGCAATGCCATGGTGATCAGCCAGTAGATCGGCAGCAGCAGCAGGAAGAAATAGACCAGCACGGCGATGGATCGCGTCTTCATCGTGGTCTCTCCCTCACTCGATGCCGCGTGCCCGGCCGACATTCTGCAGCGCCGTGTAGAAGACGAAGCAGAACAGCAGGACGATCAGGAAGTAGATGATCGAGAAGGCCGCCGCCGGGCCGAGGTCGAACTGGCCGACCGCCAGGGTCGTCAGGTATTGGCTGAGGAAGGTCGTCGAATTGCCCGGGCCGCCGCCGGTCGTCACGAAGGGCTCGGTATAGATCATGAAGCTGTCCATGAAGCGGAGCAGCAGCGCGATCAGCAGCACGCCGCGCAGCTTCGGGAGCTGGATGTAGCGGAACACCGCCCAGGCCGAGGCGCCGTCGATCTGCGCCGCCTGGTAATAGGCATCGGGGATCGCGCGCAGGCCGGCAAAGCAGAGCAGGGCGACCAGCGGCGTCCAGTGCCAGACATCCATCACGACCACGGTGATCCAGGCCGAGAGCGGATCGATCGTGTAGTTGTAGTCGATGCCGATCGCGTTCACGACATAGCCGGCCAGGCCGATATCGCCGCGGCCGAAGATCTGCCAGATCGTGCCGACCACATTCCAGGGAATGAGCAGCGGCAAGGCGATCAGCACCAGCGAGAGCGAGGCCTGCCAGCCCTTGGCGGGCAGCGCGCGGGCGATGGCGATGCCGAGCGGAATCTCGATGACGAGGATGATCCCCGAGAAGATGACCTGGCGCACCAGCGCGTCATGCAGATCATCGTCGGTCAGGACTTCCGCGAACCATTCGGTGCCGACGAAGACGCGGTTGTCCGGCGCCAGGATGTCCTGGACCGAATAGTTGACGACGGTCATCAGCGGGATGATCGCGGTGAACGCGACGCTCAGGAAGACCGGAAGGACCAGGAGCCAGGCGCGGTTGTCTTGGATCTTCTGCATGGCGCGCTCCCTCAGCCCCCGGTTCCCGTCAGAGCCCGGTCGTCGGCATAGAGCCGGGTCCATTGCGGCGGGAAGCGCAGATGCACCATGCCCGCCGAGACCGTCTCGTCCTCGCCGACCTTGGCCATGATGAGCTGCTCGCCGAGGCGCGCCGAGACGATCTTGTAATTGCCGAGATCCTCGACCCGCTCGACGGCGCCCGGCACGGTGTTCGGTGTGCCGGCGGCCGCAAGCTCGACGAATTCCGGCCGGATGCCGAGGGTGAGCTTGCCGCCGGCCGCGCTGCCGCGCTTCGCGGTGGCCGGGTCGAGCGGTATCCGGGCATCGGCGACGACCGCGTTGCCGTCCTCGATCGTGCAGGGCATCAGGTTCATGCCCGGGCTGCCGACGAAGAAGCCGACGAAGGTATGCGCGGGCTGCTCGAACAGGTCCTGGGGCGAGCCCATCTGCACGACCTCGCCGCCATACATGACGACGACCTGGTCGGCAAAGGTCATCGCCTCGACCTGGTCATGGGTGACGTAGATCAGGCTGAGCTTGAGCTGGGCATGGATCTGCTTCAGCTTCCGGCGCAGGGTCCATTTCAGATGCTGGTCGATGGTGGTCAGCGGCTCGTCGAACAGGACCGCCGCCACATCGGGGCGGACCAGTCCGCGGCCCATCGAGATCTTCTGCTTGGCATCCGCCGAGAGGCCGCTGGCCCGGTGCTTCAAATCGCCGGTCAGCTCCAGGATCTCGGCGATCTCCTCGACCCGCTTCCGCGTCTCGGCCTGACCCCAGCCGCGATTTCGCAACGGGAAGGCCAGATTGTCGGCGACCGTCATCGTGTCGTAAATCACCGGAAACTGGAACACCTGGGCGATGTTCCGCTGCTGCGGATTGAGCAGCGTCACGTCCTGGCCGTTGAACAGGACCCGGCCGGTCGTCGGCTTCACCAGGCCGGAGATGATGTTGAGCAGCGTGGTCTTGCCGCAGCCCGACGGCCCGAGCAGCGCATAGGCGCCGCCATCCTGCCAGGTCATGTTCAGTTTGGAGAGCGCATAGTCCTCGCGCTGCCGGGGCTCGGCGGCGTAGGAGTGGCTGAGATCGACCAGGTCGATGCGGGCCATGTTCAGCCTCCCGTTCCGCCGGCGCCGTTGGGCGCCCCTGCCAGACGACCCTCGGCGTCGAAAGCGAAGAGCCGGGCGCGATCGAGCCAGACCTGGATGGGCGCGCCGATCGCGAATGCATGCACGCCTTTCACCTGGGCGATGAAGGCAAGGTCGCCGTGGCGGAGATGGAGATAGGTTTCCGAACCGCTGATCTCGGCGAGATCGACCTGGGCATCGATCGCGACGCCATCGCCGGCGATGGTCTCCAAGCTCACATGGCTGGGGCGCACGCCGAAGCGGTAGCGGCCCGGCGCCAGGCTGCGCATATGCGCCGGCAGCGCGAAGGCGAGATCGGGTGTCAGGCGTGCATGGCCGTGATCGATCGCGGCCTCGAGCAGGTTCATCGGCGGATCGGAGAAAAGCTCGCCGACCCGCGTCGTCGCCGGCCCGTGGAAGACCTGCAGCGTCGGGCCCGATTGCAGCGCCCGGCCGCGGTCGAGCACCAGGCAGTCGCCGCCCAGCAGAAGCGCCTCACTGGGTTCGGTCGTCGCATAGACCACGATCGTGTCGCGCCGCGCGAACAGGCTGCGGAGCTCGATGCGCAACTCCTCGCGCAGCTTGTAGTCGAGATTGACCAGCGGCTCGTCGAGCAGCAGCAGGTCGGCGCCTTTGACGATCGCGCGGGCGATCGCGGTGCGCTGCTGCTGGCCGCCGGAGAGCTGGTTCGGCATGCGGTCGAGCAGGTCGTCGATATGCAGCAGGCGCGCGGCCTCGCGGACCTCGGCATCGATCTCCGACGCCGCCAGCCGCTTGCCGCCCTGGCGCAGCGGCGAGGCGATGTTCTCGTAGACCGTCAGTGAGGGGTAATTGACGAATTGCTGATAGACCATCGCCACACTGCGCTTCTTGACGCCGAGCGCGGTGACGTCCTTACCGTCCAGCAGGATCCTGCCCGAGGTCGGCCGGTCGAGGCCGGCCAGCAGCCGCAGCAGGGAGGTCTTGCCGGAGCCGGTCGGGCCGAGCAGGACATTGATGCCGCTGGAGAACGGGCAGGATATCCCGGCGAGATGCATCTCGCCCTCGACCGTCTTGCCCAGGTTCTCCAGCGCGAGCTTCATGAGGCGGGCACCGTGCTCGGCTTCGCGCCGGTCTCCGCGAACCAGGCGCGGAGCGCATCGGCCGTGCCGGGCGGGACATGCAGCCCCAGCTTGGAGCGCCGCCAGAGCACGTCCTCGGCGGCCGCGGCCCATTCCTGGTCTCTCAGGTAACGGACCTCGGCCTCGTAGAGGTCGCCGCCGAAATGCCGGCCGAGATCGCCGATCGCGCGGGCATCGCCGATCACGCGGCCGATCCGCGTGCCATAGGCGCGGCAGAGGCGCCGCACATGCGCCGGGGTAAGCCATGAATAGCGCCGCGTTTGTTCCGCGGCGAAAGCCTCGAAATTCGCGCCGGCGATATCGCCGCCGGGCAGATGCGCATCCTTGGTCCAGTCGCCGCGGGCTTCCGGGAAGAAGGGCTTCAGCTTCTGCAGCGCGTGCTCGGAAAGGCGGCGGAAGGTGGTGATCTTGCCGCCGAAGACGTTCAGGAGCGGCGCCTTGCCGTCCTCATCCTCCAGCTCCAGCACGTAGTCGCGCGAGACGGCGGAAGCGGATTCGCTGCCGCCTTCGTCGAAGAGCGGACGGACGCCGGAATAGTTCCAGACCACGTCGGCCGGCGTGACGGTCTTGGCGAAGTAACGGTTCACCAGGTCGCAGAGATATTGGGTCTCGTCGCCGGAGATCGCGACTTTCGCCGGATCGCCGTCGTAAGGGATGTCGGTCGTGCCGACCAGCGTGAAATTCCCCTCATAGGGAATGGTGAAGACGATGCGGCGGTCGGCATTCTGCAGGATGAAGGCGTGGTCGCCGTCATAGAGCCGGTTGATGACGATGTGGCTGCCTTTGACCAGACGCAGGGTCGCGGCCTCGTTGATGCCGAGCTGGCGCGAGACGAACTCGCCGGCCCACGGGCCGGTCGCATTCACCAAGCCCCTCGCGCGCACCGTGCGGCGCGCACCGTCGGCGGTCTGGAGCTCCGCAACCCAGCGCCCGCCCTCGCGCCGGGCGGAAATGCAGGCGGTGCGGGTCAGGACCTCGGCGCCGCGCTCGCGGGCATCCATC